>JAUYIB010000017.1 GCA_030688425.1 Candidatus Omnitrophota bacterium
ACCACAAACGATGGGTTGGTGGTGTCCATCTCCACCGAGAGAAGACCCCAGGGAGTGGTGGAAGCGATACCGACGTATCCATCGCCTGTAAGAGTCAAAGTATCCACTAATGCGTCGGCACCATCAGATATTGAAAATTTCATCCAATTAAGACTGTTTGATCCTGCGGCGTGGGAAGTCTTGATTACGTGCTCATAGTTTGCCGGAGCCGCGGAAGTAGTAAAGATAATCTGGTCTCCATCAGTGGCAACTCCGCCGTTTTCAAACTCTCCAGCGCCTTTGACGTGGAGTTTCTGGAGAGGGCTCGCCGTCCCGATGCCGACCCGGTTCTCATTGGCGTTCACCACCAGAGTCGAGCTATCCACCACTAGCGAGTGTGTGAGTGTGGAAGAGGCTGTCGGCGAGGTAGCGGAAAACGCCCCATTGACCCGCAGGGTGGAGTCAAAAGTGGAAGAGGCTCTTACAAAGATGCCGGCAGTGGTGGTGGTTGGAGTAATGGCGTTGGTGAAGAGGGTCTCCCACGCGCCCGGGGAACCGGCGGCGGTGCAACCTGCCCCGAAACCGGAGATGAGCCCGTTGCTATCAACCTGCAGACACTGGGCCGAGCCCAAGATGGCGTTTAGGGTCAGCCCGCCGGTGATGGTGGTGGCGCCATTCAGACGCGTCGTGCCTATTACCCCGAGCGTGGTCGAGGGGGAAGCCGTGCCAATCCCCACGAAGTTGTCATTGGCATTGATGGCGAATGTTCCGCCGTCAATGTTCAGGCCAGTATTGAGAGTTGTCGTGGCCGTGGCCGAGGACGGCATTCTAAAGATCAAGGTTGAGTTGTCGTCAGCTAAGACATTGAAGACATTGCCCGTGAAACTGGAGGCGTTGTAGACGAGCTTCATCATGTCCCCTGTGGTAAGGGCCGAGGTGGAAGCAGTAAAGAAATTGCCCGAGGTAATAGCCGAAGACGAAGCCATAATTTGATCACCGAACTCGACTTTGCCTAAACCTGTCTTGATGGCCCAATTATTCGTCCCGGCGGTTTGGTCGTCGACATAAAGTCCATAAAGATTATCAATTGTCCCGCCCCCCGTATTGGTTCCGGGATCAATATATGATACATAGGCATTGGATACTGTACTTGCCGACTGGTGAGCAATGTAGTGTTCACTACCAATCATACTTCCTACATCTCCCGCAGAACCATAAGTATAAGCGCCGATAATTCCGCCCTCTAAGGTGGTGATTCCACCTGCGCCAGAATATACAGCTTCAGATGCAAATCCTTTAACCGCGGGCATTGTCCCAGTGGTATTCGTTCCTTCAGATTGAAAGTAGGCCGCATAATGATTTCCAGAATTTACATTGGATTGGTTCACTGCGCCCAGGACTGTTGAGGTAACAGTACCGTCTGTGTTAAGTGCAGCAAATGTATTCTTTACCAATTTAGCAAAAGTCTGACTACTTGCATTAAAAGTGGTATAAGTTGGTCCACTGTATATATTCCAATTATTCGTCCCAGCGGTTTTATCATCCACGAGGAGTCCGTAATTGTTGGTGACTGCTTGACCTGTTCCTCCGAGTTCCAATTGCGCTCCAGGACTCGCCGTCCCGATGCCGACGAAGCCGTTCTGATTCACACCACCGATATAAAAGGCGGGCGTGGAGGAGCCGGTGTTTGAAACCACAAACGATGGGTTGGTGGTGCCCATCTCCACCGAGAGAAGACCCCAGGGAGTGGAGGAAGCGATGCCGACAACGTCGCCGAACTCCACCTTTCCCGTGCCCGTCTTAATGGCCCAGTTGGTTGCCCCTACAGCTTGGTCGCTAATCTTCAGGCCGTAGTTGTTTGTGCCTACACCACCTTGGTCCCCTATCCAGACTCCGTAGTTATTATCTACTGTTCCGGTAGTGCGGCTATTTGGATACGAGATGAAACCCGCAAGGTTGGCTGTAGTTCCGGCCCCCACGTGAAATGCCTGACTAATTACTCCGGCTGCATCTGTGGTAATTGCGCCGGCCGCAGTGTTGACAGTAATATCGCCATAGATACCATTTGCTAAAATACGAGTCCCGCTTTCATGGACGTCCTCAAAGTGGCCGTATAATCCAGTGCCTAAATCAGTCGTAGAATCTTGGACAGTCGCGCCAATACCGTCTGTGAAAACATCCGTGCTGGTCTTTAGTATAGCCAGCGAATGCTTTGAGGCATCCACGTAGGACTGCGCGTTTGCATTGAAGCCGGTTCGCGGCCCAACCAATAGTCTCTTGTCTGTATTATCCCAAAAGATGTTGGCGTTGTCCTGGGAAAGCAGCCCGCCGGTTCCAGCAAAAAATAGGGAACCTGCGGTGAGGGCGTTTAGGGTCAGCCCGCCGGTGATGGTGACTGCCCCGTTCAAACGCGTGTCGCCCAGGACCCCGAGCGTGGTCGAGGGGGAATCAGTGCCGATGCCGACCCGGTTCTCGTTGGCGTTAACGACCAGAGTGGTGGCGTCAATGACCAATGAATGAGTAATGGTCGAGGAGGCAACGGCGGACAGGGCGTTTAGGATGTCGACATTCGTGGTCGTGGCATTCAGCGTGGCAGAGCGCAGATCCGAGAACACGTACAAGCCCGCGCCCGTATCCCCGGTGTTCAGGAGATAGTTGTCCGCCACCGACAGGGCCCCGGCCGTGATGACCAGGCCCGTGCCGGTGATGTCCGTGATGGCGGAATCCGTGCCGATCTGTAGGGTGGTCAGGTCCAGAGTGGTCGTGGCATTCAGTCTGTCATCAAAGGCTGATGTGAACCCCGCGCCAACGAGGGAATCGGCAACAACGAGGTTGGTAATCGTGGAGGAGGCGGCATTGACCAAAATGGCCGCGCCAGTCGAGGTCGGGGTCAGGACATTGGTGCCATTGAAGGTCTGCCAGGCCCCGGATGAGCCGGCCGCAGTACAGGCAGTACCCGTGCCGGAGACCAGCCCGTTCGTGTCCACGTTCAGACACTGGGCCGAGCCGGTGATGGCGTTTAGGGTCAGTCCGCCGGTGATGGTGACTGCCCCGTTCAAACGCGTGTCGCCCAGGACCCCGAGGGTGGTCGAGGGGGAATCAGTGCCGATCCCCACCCGGTTCTCATTGGCGTTGATGGCAAAGGTGCCGGCGTCGACATTCAGACCCGTGTTGAGCGTGGTCGTGGCTGTTGCTCCGTCCGGCATCTGGAAGATGGCCGTCCCGCCGTCATCGAGGACATTGAAGACATTGCCGGTGAAGTTGGAGGAGTTGATGACGAGTTTGATCATGTCCCCGGAAGTGATCAAAGAAGAAGAAGCGGTGAGGAAATTACCGGAGACGACAGTGGAAGAGGCGCTAAGGAAACCACCGTCGCCGACGCGGAAAACTTGAGTAGCATTGTCGTACAGATTAAAAATATCATTCGTTCCGCTGCCGTTAGATAAGCGCAGGACGGTATCCGCCGTTGAGGTTGCTCTTACTCCGGAGAGTCCAAGGCCTGTACCGACACGGAACAAACTGGAGCCGGAACCGTTCTGAAGTTCCAGGGCTGTGGAGGAGGCGATATTCATGAGAAGACCGCCTGACGCGGTGAAACCGGACAGGAAGGAATCGGCAACAGAATATAAACTCAAAAGATTGCCGGTTTGCGCCCCGCCGGCGGTAATATCTATACCGGAATTGGCCGAAGCTTGGGTGGTATCAACTGTAAAAATCGGGTTCCCTGATCCATCTTGAATGTTAAGTGCCGTCGATGAGGCAATATTCATCAGCAGCCCCCCTGCTCCGGTAAAGCCGGAGAGGAAGAGGCCGGAAGAGTCTCGCAATTCCAGAAGATTGGCTGTGGGAGAAGCGCTTGCATTGATGATCAGACCGTTGGTGCTGGCCGATGCTTGGTTGAGAGTCAGGGTGTTGTTGACCCGCAGGGTGGAGTCAAAAGTGGAGGAGGCGCTCACAATGACCCCGACCGTGGTGGACGGGGCGATGAAGGTCTGGTCTGTCCCAAACAGCCAGTTGGAGCCGGTGGCCGCGGCGCAGGAGAACGCGCCGTTGTCGGCAATGTCCTGCAGGAAGTCGTTCCCGGTGCAGGCCGTGCCAAAGTAGTTGGTAATGGAGCCCCCGGACAGGTTGAGCGTGCCGGTCTGCAGGGTGGTCAGGTCCAGGGTCGAGGTGGAGTTCAGGAGGTTGTTGAACGCGGTGGTGAACGCGGCGCTGTCCAGGGTGGTGGTGGCGGTGATCGGGCTGGTGCCGCCCCCGAGGAGCCAGGCCCCCAGGGTGAAGTCCGCGGCGCCCGTGCCGCCGTTGTTGACCGCCAGGGTCGTGGTCCCGGTCAGGGCCGCGGTGCCGGTGCCGAACACCACGCCGGTCAGGGTGGAGGCGCCGGTGCCGCCCTCCGTCACGCCCAGGTCATTGAGCAAAGTGAGCGTATCAATTAAAGAGGAGGTGGAGTTCAGCGTGGCCGCGCGCAGGTCCGGCAGAATCATCAGGCCGGTCGCCGTGTCGCCCGCGTTAAGGAGAAAGATGTCCTCAATCTCCGTGGCGTTGAGACAATCCGTGCAGGTCACGTCCACCACGCGCAAATCGCCGGAGTTGTTGTCCAGGGTGGCGTCATCCGTGAAGGAGTCAAAGGTTTGAGAATCAATGACCAGGCTGGTCCCGACCGTCAAAGCGTCGCTTGTAAGCGTGGTAATGGTGGAGGAGGCGCTCACAATGACCCCGACCGTGGTGGACGGGGCGATGAAGGTCTGGTCTGTCCCAAACAGCCAGTTGGAGCCTGAACCCGAGCCGGTGGCCGTGGCGCAGGAGAACGCGCCGTTGTCGGCAATGTCCTGCAGGAAGTCGTTCCCGGTGCAGGCCGTGCCAAAGTAGTTGGTAATGGAGCCCCCGGACAGGTTGAGCGTGCCGGCGGCAAGGGTGGTCAGGTCCAGGGTCGAGGTGGAGTTCAGGAGGTTGTTGAACGCGGTGGTGAACGCGGCGCTGTCCAGGGTGTCGTCAGCCGAGAATGAGTCAAAGGTGTGAGTATCAATGACCAGGCTGGTCCCGAACGTCAAAGCGTCGCTTGTAAGCGTGGTAATGGTGG
>JAUYIB010000019.1 GCA_030688425.1 Candidatus Omnitrophota bacterium
CTAGAGTCCGTCAGGTTTATTTTGAACCATATCCTGCATGCCTGAGATAGTTTGAGCATTCCTGCGGGGTGAATGCGTTGAGGAGCTCACCGATGCGCCTCCATGTTGTTTCGACGGTTCGTTCTTCGGCTTTGCGAACGAGCGTTTTGAGCTTTGCAAACATCATCTCGATGGGGTTCAGGTCGGGACTGTAGGGTGGCAGGAAGAAGAGGCGGGCGCCGGCGTCGCGGGGATCGCGTCACGTGCGGGCTTTCCTTTGTGGCTGCCCAGATTGTCCAGGATAACGATGTCCCCCGCTTTCAGATTCGGAACCAGGCATTGTTGGACCCATGCGGTGAATGCGACGCCGTTGATGGGGCCATCAAGCACGAAGGGAGCGACAATGCTGTCGCATCGCAGGCCAGCCAGGAAGGTCAGCGTCTTCCAGTGACCATGTGGAACCTTTGCGATCAGCGGCTCTCCCCGCTGACACCAGCCGTAGGTGCGCGTCATGTTCGTCTTGACCCAGGTTTCGTCAATGA
This sequence comes from Candidatus Omnitrophota bacterium, assembly GCA_030688425.1. NCBI lineage: Bacteria > Pseudomonadati > Candidatus Omnitrophota > Candidatus Omnitrophota bacterium. Next base: position 522 of record JAUYIB010000019.1, read on the forward strand.
AGACAAGCCGATCCGGATCAAGCCGATGCTGATGGGTCTTCCAGCGGGTCCGGAACCGAGCCACCTTCGGCCTGTCCTGCTCGCTTGCCACCAGCGTTTTTTTTAAAGGTTTTGCCTTCCTTGCGCAGGAACCGCCAGACCGTGTCGTGGGAGACGTTGATCCCGACCGACTTCAGCTCTGTGGCCAGGGCACGCACCGTCCAGTCGGACTTCGCTGACAGCCGCTGGCGGACCGCGTCCGCCGCAGCGCCTTTGAGCACCGGCTGGACATGACCACCCATCTTGCAAGGCAGAAGTCCCTTGCCCGAGCGATGCAGTTGTCCGATCCGAACCGCGCTCGCCGCCGATATGTCAAACCGCTCCGCCGCCGCGCGAACCGACATCCCGTCCGCCAAGGCAACCGCAACCCGTGTTCGCAAATCAAGAGATAGAGGTCTCGCCATCATTACTGGCCTCCGTATCCAGTAATGATCTTGAATCACAAACGACGTCAGGAGGGAATCCACAATCGATTCCGCTTACCGCTGACAGACTCTA
>JAUYIB010000020.1 GCA_030688425.1 Candidatus Omnitrophota bacterium
TTGACAGTGGCGGCCTTGAGAGCAGGACTCAAGGCCATCCCATCCGTTGTAAGAGCTGGTGGAGAGGTTGTGGAGACGGCAACCCAGCGAGCAGGCCCCGTCATACGCCGCTTTGCGGCTGAGGAGGTGGGGTCTATACGGCTGGCCTTTGGTGGAGAACAACCTAGACCCCTCGCCCGTCCCCCTCAGCCGTTGCCCGCTCCCTCCGCAGGCGCAGGGGCGGTTGCCAAAGAGCCGTGGCCGTTACCCCCTCCAGACTTTTCGATAACACGGGACACAATGCCCGCATCACGACTCAGGGCTTATAAGGTCGCCGATGATGCTATGGATGCCGAGATAGTCCGACTTTCCGAGGAGATAGGCGATAGCAATAAGCGGATTTTGGCTTTAGGTGAGCAAGCGAGTAGACCAGGGATTCGTAGGATTGCCAAACAACGATTAGCCAGTGGGGGAGGCTATTCCACTGGTTTTCAAGATTCTCCTGCTGTACGCCGATTGAAAAATGAAGCAAGGGCATTAGAACAGCGGGTTGTGGCACTAACAGAGGAACGCGATAATATCCGTGGACTGCGGTTTAACCCCGATTATGAGTTGGAACGCTCAATGCTGCAGGCGGGGGAAAAAGGTATAGAGACCAAGGCCGTCCCCACGCAACCCGTCGCTCCCGCCAGGAAGCGTCTGCCCCGTCAAGCTGTTACAGCACAACAGGCTCAGGATATAGTCGTTAGGGATATTCAAGAGAAGGCCGTTGCTCTGCGGGTCAGTGCGAGTCAAGGAAGAGTAGCCGAGAATAGATTGTATATCTCTCCGCAGAGTCGTATCACCGTTGCTGGCCGTGAACACCTCATAAATAACTCTGAGGCCATTCGGCAGGCTGGATTAGTACCCGACCCCCAGGACTTGAATTACTACCGATTGCCAGAGGTTGAACTCCCCGCCGTTACGGAAAGGCAGCGACCGCCACGCGGCGGAGGCCCCACTATTCGTCAAGGGGCAGCGCCTATTCGTAATGCCGAGGTTCCTGCTCCAACGCCCGAACTCGTGGATACCATGCTAGAACGGCAGGGCTTTGCTCCTGAGATGGCGT
>JAUYIB010000022.1 GCA_030688425.1 Candidatus Omnitrophota bacterium
GATCTGCCCGGACAGTCCTTCCAGCACGATCTGTGATTTTTGCTTACTGGTCCATTGGCGGTATTTCATGAATAAGGCTCCTTTCGATTGCGAGCCCTATTCTAACAAATTGGTCAAGCTCTGTTAACTAGTGGCAGTATACAAGAACTTATGCTTCGGGCCGGCGCTTGCGCTGGAATGTGTTGGACGAGCGGGGGCCCGGGGAGTATATTGAAACCCAAGGAAGATCGCGATGAAAATGCCCCCCTATCAATGCCCTGAGCACGGGAACGCATTGATTAAAAAATCTGTTGTGTATGGTTACCCGATACCGGGGAAAGATTACAGCAAGTGCATTTTGGGGGGTTGCTGCGTTTCGGAGGATTCGCCGAAACACGGCTACGAATGCCCGGTGGACAAAATGGTTTTTTATCTGAAAGATGGAAGGCTTACGGAAGAGGTGTAAAATAGTATGAAAGAGGAGAAAACATGTTCCGCGTTTTCAACATAACCGCGTTATTCATGTGGGCTGCCGTCTTCATCTTCACGGCGGCCCGCAAGCCCCTGATGCGGGACGCCTTCCTTTATTCTTCCTACTATATTATCTTTGCGTTGACCGTTTCCTGGGCGTATTCGCTGGTCATGCTTTGGCGCGAGAAGTCCCCCCGGCCGCCGCAGTTTTTCAGGACCCATTGGAGAGGACTGGCATTCTCGTTTGTTCTGGCGTCTATCGTCTTTGTGTCGGTGCCGAAACAGCTCCGGGTCCTGAACGACGAGACCAATCTTTTGTCCGTCGGGAAATCCATGATGTCTAACAGGAATGTGCATAACATCATGGAGGGGCAGCGGGCCTATGGGCGGTTCTGGCCGCTGGAACCGGCTCTTTTGGAAAAACGGCCGCTGTTATTCCCGTTTTTTGTTTCCCTGGCGCATACCGTGTCCGGTTACCGGGTGGAAAATGTTTTCGCGTTCAATTATTTCGTCCTGTGGGCGGTTTTGTTCTTGCTGTATTGGCTTGTGCGCCCGGGGATAGGCGAGGCGGGGGCCGCCGCCGGATTGCTCCTGGTGATGTCCCAGCCGATCATGTCCTGGTGCGCGACCAGCGGCGGATTTGAGCTCTTCAATTTCCTGTTCATCCTGATCAGTTTTATTCTTTTGCGGTCGTTTCTTCGGGCTCCGGGCGGCGCTGTGTTTCTGGCGCTTGTCCTCAGTTTAGCCATGCTGGGGAACATCCGCTATGAATCGCCCGTATTCTTCGTCGTGACAATGGTGATTTTGGCCGCGGCCGGTTATGTCCGGCGCGAATACCTGCCGCGCCCGCCGGTTTATGTGCTCACTCCGTTTTTCTTCCTGCCCTGGCTCTGGCAGAGGGCCCTGATGTTGACCGAGAAAAACTACGATTTCCCGGGAAGGACATGGCTGCAGGAACTTCAGCTGGAAAACGCCTCGCGGAATTCCCCGGCGTTTTTTAAATACGTTTTGGGTTTGAACGGGGAGCTGGGATACGCGGGTCTGGTGAATTGCGCCGGGATTCTCGCCGCGGTTTATTTTGCCGTGTTATTTTTCAAAAATTTACGTCGGCGGCCCGTTGCCCGACCCGATGCCGTTCTCTGGGCGACAGTTTCCTTGTGCCTGCTGATCGTGTTCGCCGGCGCATTGTCCTTTTGCCACAGCATAGCGGTCCATCCCTTCAATGGACGTTATTACATGGCGTTGCTCGTCATCCTGTCTGTTTTGCCGGTCTTTGTTCTTGTCCAGATCTTCAGACGCAAGGGCTGGCCGGCGGCCATCCTTCTGACGGGGGCCCTGGCGCTGTTCCTTTATTATCATGGTGCCGCCGTGGAAGACCGCTGGACGAATTCTTTGTATGCCACGAGGGAGCTGAGGTTCATCACAGATTTTTTGAAGAAAAACGCGGATGAGAACACGCTTGTCATTTGTGACCGGCCCGGCCAACTGATCGTCCACGGTTATGGGGCTGAATTCCCCGGCACGGCCAACAAGGATGTCTTGGATAACTTAAGAGCTTACAAGAGCCATATGTTTAGCTCGATTTATGTGATCCAGCCGGTGGGGCGATCCCCCTGGCCCAGCCAGGCGCTCGACAGAGCTTATCAACTGGAGCCGATCGTCGAAACACGGATCTCGGACGAATATTCCCTGCGGATTTCAAAAGTTAAAATTTCTGATTAGCGGCGGGACGCGTATGGTCATCCTCTTGATGGTCGCTTTAAGCTCTTATTTTTGTGCCGGGGTATTCTGGCCGTTGCGTTTATCTGAAAAATTTGTTTATGCCATCTCGATTTTTATCATTCAGATCCTTTTTGTCATTCTTTCCGCAGGTCATTTGGGTTTTCTGAACAGGCCGGCGGTCCTGGCGGCCTGGGGAGTTTTGTCCGCGGCCGTCTTTTTGTATGCCCAACACAAGCAGCCCGTTATTCAGCAGATGGCCGTTGACCGGGACAGGCTGATGTCGGGAACGCGGAAGATTTTTCGAGAACCAAACGGCTCCTTTTTTGCGTTTTCTATTTTTTTGTTCGGCTGGCTTCTCGCGTCGGCATATTTTTTCCCGCCCCGAGCCGTTGATGATATCGATTATCATCTGCCGATGGTTTGGGAGCATTGGTTCAAGGGACAGATAACACTTGTCCCTCCGCCCATCCAGCCAGAATTCGCCTTCCCGCAAAACGCCGACCTGTTTTTCCTCATGCCGGTCATTTTATGGGGGACAACCCGGTGGATCGATGCTGTTCAGCTGATCTTTTCTGTGTGCGGCTCCGTGGTCTTGTTTGCGTTATTGCGTTCCTGGGGAGTGACGCTCAGCCGCTCATTTTTTATCGGCCTAATGTTTTTTTGGGCTCCCGTCATTATTTTTCAAAACGGGAGCTGCAATCACGATGTCATTTTTTGCGTGACAGCGTTGATCATCCTTTACTTGTGCACACGGATCATCCATACTCCGTCTTTTGGACGGATAGGGCTTTTATGCGTCCTTTCAGCCGTCTTCATAGGCATGAAACAGACGGCGCTGGTTTATCTCTTGGCGTTTATGCCGATATTGTTTTTGCGCCGAAAAGAAGTTTTGAGATGGGAGTTCTTTGCGATTCTGGTTTTGGCGGCGAGCCTGTTTTGTTTTGTGTATTTCCGGAATTTCCTTATTTTCGGAAATCCTTTTTATCCGGCTTCGGAATTTTTTAAGGGTGCCGCCGGGGGTTTTTTTGATGGTCTGCTGTATAAGCTTGATTCCTTTGTTTCTGAACGACAGTTGGGAACCCTGAGCCATGGGTTCGGTCTTGTGTTTTGGTCATTCGCCGTTCCCGGAATCGCGTTGACGATGGTCCGCTTGCGGAAAAAAATATTCAAGCGATGGCCCCTGTTCTATTCCGCGTTTTTAATGCCTGTGTTCATGCTGTTCCTGCTGTTGAATCCTAAATGGAACATCGATTGGGCTCCGCGGTATGTCTTGATCATGATTCCTCTTGGGTATTTGCTGTTGGCCAAATCGAGTTATTTGTTGAGCTGGAGGGCGTTTTCCCTGGCGGCCATATTGACGAGCATGCTGGCCATTTTTATGATTCCTTTCCGATGGATGCCGCATCATCTGGTTCATATTGCGCTGCAGGACCGGCTGAAAGGTGACAATTTTAAGGAATATCATTATCTGCAATACGCGGGGTGGTATGTCAAATTCACCTATTTTTGGGTGGAACCGCTGGAATTGCTGACGAAAGACGCTGGCGGTCTATCGTGTTATGTCGCCTCAGACAAGGATTGGCTGGCCAATATGTACGGGACACGGCTTCAAAACCGGCTTTGGCAGACACAGGACCCCAGGCCGGATATGCCGGATTGTTTGATCTATGAGCAACTCGCGGATCCTTACGACTTTCCGATGGACCAGATTCCCATGGAATATATATTAGCAAGCCCGGAATACAGCATGATCGTTGCCGGCCCAACGTCATGGTTTTTTATAAGGAACAGCCTTTTGGAAGACTCTTTGCGCCTGCGCCCGCTGCTGGATTTTTACGAGTCATTTTTTACGCAACAGATCGAAAGTGCCCGGGAAATATACGCGGAGCTCCAAGACGATCGCTCTCCGCTTGTGGTAACGGATGCCCTGGGAAACGGGTTTAAATATTTATCATTGTCCGGGGAGATCCCGAACCCTGTGCATTTTATACCTTCGAAAATGATCCCGTACCACCAACAGCATATAAAGCTGCTGGACGCCATCAGGATTCTGTGATCATGAAAAAGCCGGGGAAAACGATGTTTCATCTTTTGTGCTGGGGGCTGCTCATTGCGGACATTTTGTTTTTTCACGGTCGTGTTTATTTGAAATGTTTTTTCTTGATGGTGTCTGCTTACTTCAGATAGATGAGCATTTGATATCCATCCGCCCGGTTAGCGGGGGCGCTGAGGATGTCGAGGTGTCTTTGTAACGGCGGCCCCCCAGCAAGGTGTTTTTGGGGTTCGCCCTGGGGGTTGTTTTCTACACTGCCCTCGCGACATTTCTCAACAATAAGCATTTTAATTCCTTCCCGTGGTTCGACGTCCACGAGATATTGTGTCCTTTTATGATGGCGGGAGGCTTTCCTTATTCGGATGATGTTGAGAGATATTCTGCACCTGAGAGCTTTTTGAAATCGTCGGGCCCGGCTGTATAGACAAAGCGGTTTTTTGTGATATGATGGCGCGCATCGAGTTTGCGGGCAGGGAGGCCCGGGCGCATGTCTGTGGATGGGTTGATAGTCCTTGCTTTTGTTGCCGGTTATCTGGCGATCGTGCTGGAGCACAATGTCAGCGTCAACAAGGCGGCCGCAGCGATCTTGACCGCCGTGGCGTGCTGGGTTTTGATCACGTTCCGGACCACGTCCCGGCCGGGGGAGGCCTTCCTTCACCTGAACGAGCACCTCGCCGACATCTCGCAGGTCATCATTTTTCTCATCGGCGCCATGACGATTGTCGAGCTGATCAACTCCCACGACGGGTTCCGGGTCATCACGGACGCCATCCGGACTCGCAACAAGCGGGTTTTGTTGTGGCTGATCTCCCTCATCACGTTTTTCGTCTCCGCGGTCCTGGACAATTTGACGACATCCATCGTGATGGTGTCCCTCTTGCGGCGGCTGGTGAGCGACAAGCAGGACCGGATGATCTTCGCCGCCATGATCATCCTCTCGGCCAACGCCGGCGGCGCCTGGTCGCCGATCGGCGACGTGACGACCACCATGCTCTGGATCGACCAGCGCATCAGTTCCTGGAAATTGATTTCGTTCATTTTTGTGCCCAGTCTGCTGTCGCTGTTGGTCCCCCTGCTGTATTTTACCTTTCGCGTTAACAATGAGGATGTCATTCCCCCGTCCGCTGTTGAAGAAAAGCCCCGGGCCTGGGGCGCCCGGCGGGTGTTCGTCCTGGGGATCGGCGCTCTGGTCTTTGTCCCGGTCCTGCGCGCGTTGACCGGACTGCCGCCTTACATCGGCATTCTGCTAGGGATGGGAGTCATGTGGGCCGTGACCGACCGCATTCACCAAGAGCGCCATTACCTTCGCGTTCCGCATGTGCTGACCAAGATCGACATGTCGAGCGTCATGTTTTTCCTGGGTATCCTTCTCGCCGTTGCCGCTCTGGAAACGGCAGGCCTGTTGGGCCAGCTCGCGTCCTGGATGGACGCCCATCTGGGCAGCAAAGACGTGATCATCTGCGTGATGGGGATCGCGTCTGCGATCATCGACAACGTGCCCCTGACAGCCGCCGCCATGGGCATGTATCCGGTCAGCGTTTATCCGGCGGATTCCAAGCTCTGGCTGGAGGCCGCCTATGCCGTCGGGACGGGCGGCAGTCTCCTGATCATCGGTTCCGCGGCCGGCGTTGTCGTGATGGGCATGGAGCACATCCGCTTTTCCTGGTATTTCAAGAAAATCGCCCTGCCCGGGCTTGTCGGCTACCTGGCCGGGTTCTTCGCCTTTCTTCTGGCTTTTAAGCTTTTCGGCTGAGCCGTCTTTCAGAGACCATAAGGTATTTTTAAAAAGACCATGAAAGTTACCCGACTCCGTATCGCTGCGGCGTTCGCGGCCGTTTATCTGATCTGGGGCTCAACCTATCTGGCCATCCGCTTCGCGATTGAGACCCTGCCGCCGTTTTCCATGGCCGGGTTGCGATTTTTGATCGCAGGGATCGCGCTTTACGTTTTTGCCCGCTATGTCCGGCGGCATCCTGCCCCGGAGCCGAGACATTGGAAGCCGGCGCTGATCATCGGTTTTTTGCTGTTGCTGGGCGGAAACGGCGGGGTGGTGTGGGCCGAACAGTATGTTCCCTCGGGACTTGCGTCGCTGTTCATTGCCACGGTTCCGTTATGGATGGTCCTGTTGGAATGGTTGTGGCACCGGCAGGCAAGGCCCGGGACAGGTGTTTTTGCCGGGATCGCCCTGGGATTTTGGGGCGTTTGGCTTTTGATGGCGCCGGGTTTTTCTCAGAATCCGCATCAACCCATTCACCTGGGGGGAACGCTGGCCCTGCTGACGGCCTCGTTGTCGTGGGCGGTCGGCTCGGTGTATTCCCGGAAGGCTGTTTTGCCGGATTCTCCGCTGGTGGCCACGGGCATGGAAATGACGGCCGGAGGGGCATGCCTGTTGCTCCTCGGGCTCCTTCAGGGGGAGGCGGCAGGATGGGATCCTGCGGCCTTTAGCATAAAGTCTGTGCTGGCTTTCCTGTATCTGGTGGTCTTTGGGTCGCTGATCGGATTTACCGCTTATATTTGGCTTTTGAGGGCCGTAGGCCCGGCCAGGACTTCGACGTATGCCTTTGTCAATCCGGTGGTTGCGGTTCTGCTGGGCTGGGGGCTGGGAGGGGAAGCCCTCACTGGCCGGACCATCCTGGCGGCGCTGACGATCGTGGCCGCGGTTGGCGTGATCACGTTTCACCAAAGGGAAGAGGGCGGCGAAGTTGAAAAACGCGAAGAATAGAGAAGTCGGGGCAACAGGCCGGCAAACTGGATTTTTTATGGGGTGTGATGGACATCACACCCCTCTTTTTATTATTACTTTATAATAATCATCGCTTGAGGAGGCGCATGATTAAAAAGATTTCCAATTTTGAAACCAGCATCCATGTCCTGGGAGACAATCACGAGGACTTGCTGGACAAGACAAACCAGCTTGATGACGCCCTCACCAGGCTCCGCTATGAGGGCAAGCTCTGTTTGAAAAAAAATATCCGGTCAGCGGAAAAGCTGGTCGGATTTTTTAATGCCACGATGCTGCCGCACATCGTGGTGGAGGATATCCTTTTCGATTTTGTCGAGCGGCATATTCCCAAGATCCAGATCGTGGTCCGCCATCTTCAATCCGAACATAAAGAATTGACGGCGTGTCTCAAGGAGATGGCGCAGCTGCTCCGCCGGCTCGCCGCGCAAAAGAGTGAGCCCCGCCGCGCCGAGATCATCGAGCGCGTGAAAGAGCGGGGGACCTACCTGAGCCATTTCATGCGCCAGCATATCCAGATCGAGCATGACAGCATTTATTTGATCGCGATGGAGGAGCTCCAGCCGGCGGAGAAACGCCGGCTGTTGCAAAAACTGCACGACTGTCCTTCCTGGAAAGCCCTGTTGAAAAACGGTGCGGGCCGGACTCGCCCCTGGAAAGGCCGGCTATGAATATTCTGGTTGCCGGCATCAGCCACAAGACTGCGCCGATCGAGGTCCGCGAGAAACTTTATCTCAAGGACGCGGAGCGGGCCTTGCTGTTGAGCGCGCTGAAAAATGACCCGGCCGTGGCCGAAGCCATAGTTTTGTCCACCTGCAACCGGACCGAGATTTACGCCGACGCTGTTGATGGTATGACGCCCGAGGCCTTGCTGCGGCATTTGCTTCGCATCAAGCATTTCGGGGGGGCAGACGACTGGGGCCGGCATTTTTACGCTTTTCAGGGAGCCGATGCGGTCCGTCACCTTTTGCGCGTGGCCACCGGGCTGGATTCTCTCGTTTTGGGGGAAAAACAGATTCTCGGGCAGATCAAAACCGCGGTGGATTTGTCCCGGGAGATGGGCATGCTCGGGCGGCCATTCAATATTTTGTCGAATATCACGGTGCGCGCCGGCAAGAAGGCCCAGAATGAAACCCAGGTCGGTTACGGCGGGGTTTCCGTGAGCTGGGCCGCGGTCACGATGGCGCAATCCCTTTTGGGATCGTTTGAGGACAAGTCGGTCCTGGTCATCGGCGCGGGAAAGATGAGCAAACTGGCGGCCAATCATTTTGCCAACCGCGGGATCCGGGAAATCCTGGTGATGAACCGGACCCAGGAAAAGGCCGCGTTGCTCGCCCGGCAGTTCGGCGGCACGGAGGTATCGTTCTGGGACTTGAAGGAAATGCTGGAGAGGGTGGACGCCTGCATCTGCGCGGCCAGCGCCCCGCATTATCTGATCACCAATGAATTGATCGCCGGAATCCTTCCGAAAAGACAGGGGCGTCCGCTGGTCTTGATGGATATCTCCATGCCGCGCAACATCGAGCCGCTGGACCAGGAGCTTCCCGGTGTGCGCCTGATCACGATCGACGACCTGGACGAGGTCACGCAGGGCAGTCTTCAGCGGCGGCAGGAGGCGGTCCGGCAGGTCGAGGAGATCGTCGAGCAAAAGGTGCTGGAGTTTCATAATAAAATTCTCAAGACCGGTCCGCTCGAAATTGCGGCCGGGGAGGCTTTTCTTTAATTAATTCTTATTCTTCTTATTCAGGGAAACGTTCCTGTTGAATGGTATGAATCAGCGGTTCCAAACAAAACGCGGAGGATGAGATATGGGCCTTAAAAGAATCCCGCAAATGCGGGGAAAAGTCATTTGGATCTTCATGATGGCGGGGCTGTGGGGCATGGCCCTGGCCGCCGGGTATGCTTCGGCGGAAGAGGCAAAAGTGTCGCAGACGGTCGACGGATTGACCGCAGCCAAGGGCGCCGAATACGTCGGCACCGAAACGTGCGCGAGTTGTCATGAAGAGGCATACAAAGAGTATCAGCTTTCCACGCACGCCCGTATCGAGGTGAAGGGCGAGACGGAAACCGCCCAGGGCTGCGAAATGTGCCACGGCCCGGGCAGTGTTCACGTTGAGAACGGCGGCGGCAAGGGGACGATCATCAATCCTAAGAAAAATCCTGAAATTTGTTTCACCTGTCATCTCGACAAGAAAACGGAATTTCGCTTGCCGTTTCATCACCCGGTCGTTGAAGGGAAGATGGGTTGTGTGGACTGCCATCAGCCGCACGGTGTGGATGTGAAGCCGTGGACATCCACCTCCATGGAAGACATCAATGAGGCGTGCTTTAAATGCCATTCGGAACAGCGCGGGCCGTATGTCTGGGAACATGAAGTTCTCCGTGAAGGATGCACGACCTGTCACAAGGTTCACGGTTCGATCAACGACAAAATGCTGGTGGCCCGAGATAATAATCTCTGCTTGCGCTGCCACGCCCAGATGAACTTTCCCACAATCGGCAACTCGAGCCATTCGAGTCGCCTGCCTAACAGTACTTGCATGTCCGCCGGCTGCCACACGGCCGTGCACGGGTCAAACTTTGACGAACATCTCCGCTATTAATTAAGGAGGGGTATCATGAAAAGAACATTCGTATATCTTATCGCAGCCCTCGTGATTGCGGCGGGGTGTGCGTCCTCTGTTTGGGCAGAGGAAGACGGGCAATGGTCTCTGGGTGTTAACGCGGGACGTTACGCCGCTGTCAAGGGGGACGTGGCGAAATTCCGCGCCCATCACTGGATGAAGGACGGTTACGTCGGCGGCATTGAGCACCTGTCCTTTGACGAAAAGGTGGGGACGGCGGATTTTTCTTTCGAAGGCTATACGATCCCCGAGGAGAACGATAACGAAGCGATTATTATTCTGAAAAAGGGGGAAGAGGGCTTTATCAAGACGGAATACAAATCGTTCCGGAAATATTACGACACCACCGGTGGGGTTTATAATCGATTTGTTTCAGGTTCCAGGGACCTGACCAACCAGGACCTGAAAATGGATATGGCTCACTTCATGTTGGAGCTCGGGTTGGGGACGGAAGCGCATCCGGATTTGAACCTGATGTATGAGCGTCATACCAAGAAGGGAAAAAAGTCCCGTCTCACCTGGACAAGCGTGACCGAAGGGGCCACGACCAAGTCCATCGGGCCGGCCTGGCAGCAGGTGGACGAGACCGCCGATATCGTGACCCTGAAAGGGACCAAGGAAGTCGCCGGTATCACGCTGAAAGGGGAACAAAAAGCGGAATGGGTGGAGTCGCGCAATGTCCGTGAAGAGAAATCGCTGGATGATACGGGGGCTTTATCCACCAATACAAAGATCCGTGTCCAGGAACAAAAACCGGAGGCCAGGGTCCTGGCTTCGACCCTGAGGGGGGAGAAGTGGATCATCGATGACAAAACATTTGCGGCCATCGGTTACCGTTTCGCCCATGTCAATAATACGGAATATGAATGGCTTCGGGAGTACGATCAGAATTACAGCCCGACGAGTTACGGCTCTTACCCGGAGCAAAAACTGCCGTCTGATGCCGAAAATCGGATGAACGAGCATATCTGGACCGGCCATTTTCAGAACAACCTCACACCAGACCTGAGTTTTATATCCAAACTGAAGGTGGCGGCCCAGGAAAGGGAAGGGAGTTCGACCTATCCTAATGACAAGACCCCATCGACCCCAGACGGGATCGTGAACACGACGGAAGTCAGCAATGTGGAGAACAAGGTTAATCGGATCGGAGAAAACATCGCCCTGCGTTATACGGGCTTTTCTCATGCCACTCTTTATGCGGATGCGGAAATGGAGCAGACGAGGAATTGGATCTCGGAGTTCAGAGACAGCATCGCCGGCCAATCCGCGGTGAACGCCTCCGATCAATTCTTCCGGGAGACGATTACGAATATCAATAAAACGGTATTGACCGCAGGGGCGCGCATCATTCCGTCCAAGACCATCAGCATGACTGCACATGTCCGGCACAAGGATGAGATGAATGATTATGACGACCTGATAGAATCCCCCATCACGACTTCGGCAAAATCCGCTTTTTTGGATGCGCTGCAATTGAAAGGGGATGAAGTCGCTACCAAGTTCACCTGGAAGCCCGCTAAATGGTATCAGAATTCATTCCGTTATCAGTTGATGAACAACAAGTACTACCCCCGTGTTGAGAATGAGGGTAATACCGAAAATTTGATGAGGTCGCACACGTATACGTATGATATCACGGTGCAGCCGATCAACCCCTTGCTGATGACCGTGGCATTTTCTCATCAGCAGTATTTCACGAAAACGACTGCGGGCAGTGCCTCATCGACAGCGGTTCCGGCGTTCAATTCCGGGGTCAATAGCTGGCTGTTTTCCACCAGTTATATGGCTTCGGAAAGCATCAGCCTGATCAATACCATCCTGTATTCCCGGGCTGACAATTACAATGATTTCAGCGGTACGGGGCTCCCCCTTGGTGCTGATTTTAAACAATACGACATGACTACCAGTCTGGAATGGACACCCAAGAAGGGGATGAAGGTGAAGCCGACATACGAATATGCTTCGTACAAGGCCAACCCTTTGGTCGAGGTCGGTGATTACAGCGCCCACATTGTCTGGATGGACGTTGGTTTTGATTGGTAAATCATCGGGTCTTGAGAAAGAGAGCTTTCTCGTCTTTCCCCGGATTCTGCAATGAAGCCTTCTCAACTCCCTGTGGTTCTGTGACCGCGGGATTCCTGTGGAAGGCTTTATTTCTTGTCAGTGGATTTGAGAATTGATTCAATAAACAAATTTGTATGCGAACCCCATTTTTATTTTTTGTCATATTCTTCACCTCTGGGACCCTGGCTTTGGCCCAAGAGAGTCAGGGGAATTCCTGCATCACCTGCCATTCGGACATGTGGGAGGAGATGAAGGGAAGCATCCATTCGCAAAACGGGATCACGTGTAATAAATGCCATGGAGGCGACCCCACGCAAGCCGACATGGACCGGGCAAAAGCGCCGGAGACGGGATACCGGGGAATTCCGGACAAGAAAGATATCCCTCTTATCTGCGGAGAATGCCATGCTGATGTGGAGGTCATGAACTTCTACGGTATCCGCACGGACCAGCTGGCCCGGTATAAGACAAGCGTCCATGGGAAGAAGCTTTTGCTGGAGGGGGACAATCGCGTGGCGGCCTGCAGCGATTGCCATGGATACCACGATGTTCTTCCTGTCTCGGATCCCGGCAGCCCTGTCTATCCTTCCAACCTCCCGAAGACTTGCAACCAATGCCACGGCAACGCAAAACTCATGGGTTCCTACGGTCTGCCCTCGGACATTTATGAGACCTATCGGAACAGTGTTCATGGAAAGGCGTTGTTCGAGAAGAAGGATATCTCGGTGGCCCAATGCGCGAGTTGTCATGGCGGCCATGGGGCTGTCCCCCCGGGAGTTAAAGATGTCGGGGCCACCTGCGGCAAATGCCATTTGAATGAAAAGAAGTATTTCCTGGAAAGTGTCCATGCCCCTTTGACGGAAAAGGGGAATTTCCATGAGTGCATCTCCTGCCATGGGAATCACGGGGTCCAGCACCCGACGCCAGACCTTTATCAAACGGCCTGCGGGACATGCCATGATCCGCAAAGCCCGGAGGCGCAGCAGGGTCAGGAGCTGGCCCGGATGATCCGGGGGGCCCAGCAGAGTTTGGCCGGTGCGCAGGCCCTTGTTAAGCAGGCGTCCGTTGAAGGGATCTTCGTTGAGCAAGAAGAGGCTTCTCTGGATGAGGCCAAGACAAAATCCATCGAGATGGGGCCCGCGCAACATACCCTTTCCCTGTCAAAGATCGCCGACTTGCATGACAAGATCGTCGCAACTGTCGGGGAGGTCGAAGCCAAGATCCTTGAGAAGAGGGAGAATCTCCGGTGGCGCAAGGTTTCCCTTATTTTCGTTTGGATTTTTGTGCTGGGCATGGTCGTCGCTTTGAGGGCTAAATATAAACAGCTGAACGCGGACAGGAAAGACTATGAGTGATCCCGCGATGGATAAGCGCCAGGCGAACGGCCCTGCTGGAAATGCCGGGGACGGCAAGGTTTCCCGCCGGGATTTCCTGGGGATGATGATCAACGGGGGACTCCTTGTCACGTTGGGAGGGATGATCCTGCCGGCGTTGCGGTATCTTTGGCCGGTAACGCAAGGGGGGCCTACGTCCGGTGCCTTGGAAGTCGGGCGGGTCGATGATATCCCTGTCTGGGGCGCCAAGAAGGTGGTCATGGGCGGCAGCGCGATCCTTGTGATTAGAACGCCGGACCAAATCAAGGCGTTCTCGGCCAGTTGCACCCACCTGGGATGCCTTGTGGACTGGGACGGCCCCAAGCGGGAGATTTTATGCCCCTGCCATGCCGGATCCTTTGGGCTGGATGGGCGGGTTATTGCCGGGCCTCCGCCCCGGCCCCTGCCGACTTATGAAGTCAAGGTTGTTGACGGAAAGATCTTCGTGACGGTATGAGATGCTCCATTCCATGGAGAAAGAAATGCTAAAGGGCTGTATCAAACGCTGGTTCTATGAGCGGTTTGAGGTCGAAAAACTCAAGGAACCCGTCAAATATCAGATCACAAAACCGCTCCCGAAGAGTATCGGATGGTTTCATACCCTGGGGAGCATGTCGCTTTTTCTTTTTTTCAGCCAGGTCATCACCGGGATCTTGTTGCTGATCTATTATCGCCCTACGGTGGATGAGGCCTTTGAGAGCGTGAAGTTCATCACGACAACGGCTCACATGGGATGGCTGTACCGGCAGGTCCATGCGTGGGGCGCCAACCTGATGGTGATCATTGTTTTTCTCCACATGTTGAGGACCTTCGTCACGGGGTCCTTTAAAAAACCGCGGGAATTGACCTGGGTGATCGGGGTCTTCCTTTTTGTGCTGACATTGGTGTTTGGGTTTACCGGTTATCTTCTGCCCTGGAACCAATTGGCCTACTGGGCGACGACTGTGGGGACGGAGATCGCCGGATCCATTCCTGTCATCGGAGAGCCCCTGAAAACCCTGCTCCGGGGCGGGAGTTCCGTGGGGGGCGAGACCATTTCGCGGTTCTTTGTCGTGCATGTGATCATCCTGCCATGGGTGGTTTTCTTCCTGGTGGCGGTCCATCTTTTTCTCGTCCGCCTTCAGGGGATCGCAACGACAGAGCCCGTCGGCAAAGAAGAGAAAGTTAAGGAGAAAGAGGGTATCCCCTTTTTCCCGCATCATGTCGTTAAAGAGGGGATTGTTTTTTATTTTCTGTTGGGGATCTTGATCACGTTGTGTATTTTGATGCCGTTTGACCTGGGGGAGAAGGCTGACCCCCTTCAGACGCCCCATGCCATTAAGCCGGAGTGGTATTTTCTTCCCATGTACCAGGTCCTGAAATATTTTCCAAAGCTAACCGGTATTTTTGTCACGTCCCTGGCCCCGCTGTTGCTTTTTCTCTGGCCTTTTTTGGACAGGAGCAAAGAGCGGCACCCTTTGAAAAGACCCGTTTCCATGACGATCGGGGTCTTGGTGGTCCTTTCGTTGGTGGTCTTTGGGGTGCTGGGGCATGTGGCGGAAACGAGAGTCAAGGTCTGGGGGAAGGTATATGAATTCGATATTTATGGTAAGCCGCATTTGATTTCACCTGCCGCCGGAGATCCGGGCAGCCGGTCTTCGGATCAGCGGGAGCCTCATTAATGCGCAAAGGGGGAGAAAAAATGGATAAGGAAAATTCTTGCGCTCAAGTCGGTTGGCTGTCGGTGGCATTGGTTGCTTGTCTTTTTCTCTGTGCCGTCCCCGCCTCTGCTGCAGAGCATGAATATATCGGGGCGCAGAAGTGCGCCATGTGCCATAAAAAACCGGAGAAAGGGGAGCAGTACCGAGTTTGGCAAGAGTCAAAACATTCCAAGGCCTATGAAACCCTGGCCACGCCTCAGGCGAAAGAGTTTGCCGCAAAAGCCGGGATTGATGACCCTCAGAAAAGCGGGAAATGCCTGAAATGCCATTCCACGGCGTATGGATTCTCTGAAACCAAGGTGACGGAAAAGATCCCCGTGGAAGAAGGGATCTCCTGCGAGTCCTGCCACGGCCCGGGGAAAGATTATATGAAGAAGAGTGTGATGGAGGATAAAGAGGAAGCCGTCGCCCAGGGTTTGATCATTCCGACGGAAGAGACCTGCCGCAAATGCCACAATGAAGAAAGTCCTAATTTTAAAGAGTTTGATTACCCGACGATGTGGGAGAAGATCAAGCACCCGATTCCAAAACAATGATAGGTCCGTGAATGAAACTTCCAAGGATTCCGCAACAGGTCGTTAGTCTATGCGTTCTTTTTTCGGTCGCCATCACGGTTTTCATCTGCGCCCGTCGATTTTTCATGCCACCGACGTTTGGCCTGTACGGGCATTACCGCGCGAAAGCGGTTGATGAAATCAAGGCTAAAGAAACCAAGTACGCGGGAGCCGAGGCCTGTGCCGAATGCCATGATGATATCTATGCCCTCAAGGCGAAGTCATACCATAAAAACATCTCTTGTGAGGTTTGCCACGGCCCGGGGGAACAGCATATCCAGGATCCAACGGAATCAAAGCCGGAAATCCCCCGGTACCGCAGCCAATGCACCATCTGTCACGATTATAATCCGGCGCGGCCTACGGGATTTCCACAAATCATTGCCAATCAGCACAACCCCGGGAAATTTTGTACACAATGCCACCAGCCCCATAATCCAACGCTCCCTCATACGCCCAATGATTGCAGCGCCTGTCATCGAGGGATCGCCAGCCAGAAGATGGTTTCCCATCACGCCGCGTTGGAATGCACGACGTGCCATGAGGCCGCTCCCGAGCATTTAACGAATCCCCGGGCTTTTGAGGTCAAGAAGCCGGAAAATAAAGAATTTTGCGGTCAGTGTCATGCCCGCGACGCCAACAGCCCCGCGGAAATTCCGAGGGTCGATCTTCTGACCCATGGAGGGCGTTATCTGTGCTGGGATTGTCACTATCCCCACAATCCGGAGGCGAACCGATGACAACAGAAAATATCATCAGCAGGAGAGACTTTCTGATCTATTGCATGAAAACCGTGCCGTCCGTGGCATTTTTTCTTCTGACCTTTCAGATCGACAAACTCCTGGCCATGGGGATCGAGGAGTATGATCCCACGAAGCACAATTATGCGATGGGGATCGACATCAGCAAATGCATCGGCTGTGGGAAATGCGTGGCGGCGTGCAAAGAAGAAAACGGCGTATGCAAGGAACCCTTCTTTTTCAGGACCTGGGTGGAGCGATATATCACCCCCACCGATGGAGAAACCAGGGTCGATAGCCCCAACGGAGGGATGGACGGTTTTCCGGATTTCAAAGGCGAAGGAGAGATTTTGAAAGCGTTTTTCGTCCCCAAGTTATGTAATCATTGCGCTAATCCTCCCTGTGTCCAGGTGTGTCCCGTTGGGGCCACGTTCAAAAGCCGGGACGGGGTTGTGCTGGTCGATCAGGAATATTGCGTCGGCTGCCGTTATTGTATCCAGGCCTGCCCTTACGGGGCGCGCTATATGCACCCGGAAAAGCACGTTGCCGATAAATGCACGCTTTGCTATCACCGGATCACCAAAGGAAAGCTCCCTGCCTGTGTTGAGGTCTGTCCGACGAAAGCGAGAGTTTTCGGGGAATTGGGCCAGCAAAGCAGTCCGATCTCGAGATTCCTCCGTTTTAACGACACGAGGACGTTAAAACCGGAGTTAAACACCAAGCCCAAGGTCTTCTACGCCGGCGCGGACGGAGAGGTGAGATAAAATATGCACCCACCTTTCAGCGGATTCATTTATCCCAATGAATATGAACTCCAGTGGGGGTTGCTGATCGTCATTTATCCGTATTTGACCGGCCTGGTCGCCGGGGCTTTCATCCTCGCCTCCCTGAATAGGACCTTTAACGTCAAAGTGTTGGAACCGGTGTATCGATTGGCGCTTCTGACGGCCCTGTCTTTTCTCATCGTCGCGCCTTTGCCGCTTTTTTCCCACCTGGGTCATCCCGAGCGCGCATTAGAAATGCTGTGGACCCCTCATGTCAGCTCGGCCATGGCCATGTTCGGCTTCGTTTATGCGTGGTACTTACTCGTGGTTTTATTGCTCGAGATTTGGTTTGATTACCGTAAAAATATAGTGATCTGGGCAAGAGAAAAAAAGGGATTGGCAAAATATTTCTATGGGTTGCTAACCTTGGGCGCCACGGATATTTCCGAGAGGGCCGTGCACTTTGACGACCGGGCAGGGAAGATCATCACGATTATCGGAATCCCATCGGCTTTTTTATTGCATGGGTATGTCGGGTTTATTTTCGGCTCCATTAAAGCAAACCCCTGGTGGAGTTCGGTCCTGATGCCCATTGTGTTCCTGTTCTCGGCCATTGTCTCCGGGATTGCGATGGTCTTTCTGCTGCACATGATTACTGACATGTTCCGCTGGAAAGCCCCCGACATGGCCTGCCTGAACAAGTTGGCGGAGTTTTTGCTCTATGCCATGCTGATTGATTTCTCACTGGAAACTCTGGATTTTATTCACCGGCTCTATGAATCGGAGGAGTCCATCCATATCCTGTCCGATTTGATAGAAAACCGGTTGTTCTTAAGTTTAATCATCACACAGATTATCTTCGGCACCCTGACACCTATCGTTGGCATCACCGTCGCCAGGTTTGGCGGGTTGCCCGACGAGATGAAGAGGATGATCTATTTCCTTTCAACGCTTTTGGTTCAGGTTGGCATTTTCAGTACTCGCTGGAACGTGGTGATCGGGGGACAGCTTTTTTCGAAAAGCTTAAGGGGGCTGACCGTCTATAAAACGCAGATTTTCGGGTTGGAAGGTATTGTGATGTGTATTTTCTTGCTCACATTGCCATTTGTCATTTTGTTCGTGCTTGCCAAAATTCTCCCACCCTGGTTTGAGCCGGAAACGAAAAAGGCCTGAGGTCGGCATATCAATGGACCAGTTGCTGATTTTTAGCTGACACAAAAACCCAATGATCCAAAAAACATAAGGAGGACGACAATGAAAAAAGTTCTGTGGGTAACACCTTTCCTAATCGCAGCCTGGGTGACACCAGCTCTTGCGAATGTGGAACAGATCAAGATCTATAAGGGGGCCTTCCCTGATTCCAAGCCGAAGTGCCTCTTTTGCCATGTGGACGCCGTTCCCAAGAAGGACGACGGGAAGCATGAGCCGAACGCCTATGGCCAGGCGGTCCTCAAACTCAATCCCAAACCAACAGCAGACACTTATCAGCAGGCCGGCCCTGCCGAAGACTTCAAGGAATAAGGGAAATCAATACCTCCGTTATTTCGCGCGCATAGCGGGCGGGATCCGGATTGATTTTATCTCTCAGGGGCGCTCGAAGAGTGTTTGCGTCCCCATTGTTTTTACAGGGATATTATAAAAACTTTCCTTGATTCCGGGAGGGGCGTGGTGTATGAACAGTAATATGGGGAGGGTTTGAATTGACGCAGGAATCTTCAAATAAGAATTTGGCGGCACGGAGATGCAAGTTTTCCGATTATTTTTACAACGGAGTGACGGCGGCCGGAGTCATTCTGACAATCGTTTTCTTTGTCATTGAGGCGGTCCTCTTCGGGATCGATTTTTTCTCCGGCGGCGCAAATTTTTATTTGGGGATCCTGACATATGTCTTTCTGCCTCCTTTTTTGATCATCGGCCTGATTTTGATCCCCCTGGGGGCCTTGGGGAAACGGCTAAGGATACAAAAAGG
Organism: Candidatus Omnitrophota bacterium; assembly: GCA_030688425.1. Taxonomy (NCBI): domain Bacteria; kingdom Pseudomonadati; phylum Candidatus Omnitrophota; species Candidatus Omnitrophota bacterium. Next base: position 18,757 of record JAUYIB010000022.1, read on the forward strand.
CCAATTGGATGGTGTTTTGAGGCCCCTGGTTTTTGACCCCACCGTCCCCACGCACCGCAACGCGGCGATCGTTTTTTTGTCCGGATCGACGATCCTTCTGGTCATGACCATCGTCGGCGCTTACAAGGCGTTTCATTACACCGAGTCCGTGCATTTCTGCGGGATTGTCTGCCACGAAGTCATGAAGCCGGAGCACACGGCCTACATGAATTCTTCTCATGCGCGTGTCAAGTGCGTGGAATGTCACATCGGGCCCGGAGCGAACTGGTATGTGCGATCGAAGATGTCAGGCCTGCGGCAGGTGTACCGGACCGCGGCCAACAATTTCGACAGGCCGATCCCCACGCCGGTGCACAATTTGCGCCCTTCTAAAGAAACCTGCGAACAGTGCCATTGGCCCGCCAAATTTTTTGGGGCTCAGCAGAAGGTCTATACCCATTACCTGGCCGATGAGACCAATTCGCCATGGGAGGTCCAGATGCTGATCAAGGTCGGCGGCGGCGACCCGTCGAAGGGTGCCGCCATGGGTATCCACTGGCACATGAACATCGAAAACACCATTGATTATATTGCGACGGATGACAAACGGACCGTGATCCCTTGGGTGAGATCCACCGATCCCCACGGCACTGTGACGGAATACATGTCCACGGAAAATCCCATAACCCCGGAGAAGGTCGCCACGTCCGAGGTCAGGCGCATGGACTGTATCGACTGCCACAACCGCCCGAGCCACGTGTTCCATCCCCCGGACCGCGAGCTGGACCAGTCGTTCATAATCGGCCGGCTGGACGTTTCTCTCCCTTATTTGAAACAAAAATCCATCGAATTGCTGAACGCTTCTTACACGAACGAACATGAAGCTGAGCAGGCGATCCTGACCGGGCTGTCCGATTATTACCAGAAAAGCTATCCAGAGATCGTCAGGGAAAAAGGCGCCGCCATCCAGCAGGCCACGCAGGAGCTCATCCGGATATACAAGAACAATTATTTCCCGGAAATGAAGGTGGACTGGCGGACCCATCCGAACCACATCGGGCATATGATCTCGGATGGCTGTTTCCGGTGCCACGACGGGATGCACAAGAGCAAGGACGGCAAGGTGATCAGCAACGACTGCAACGCCTGCCACACTTTTATCGCCCAGGGCCCGCCGGACGAGGTGGCCAAGACCCCGTCGATGGCCCAGGAGTTCCGCCACCCCGTTGACGTCGGCATTGATGTCACGGAAGAGAAGTGCACGACCTGCCATGCCGCGCAATAATCCTCTTGCCATATCCCTGGGCCGCCATATCCGGGCCGCCGCCGTTTTTGTTCCCCTTGCGCTGACAGCTGTCCTTCCGCCGGCCGCGGGCCAGGACCTGGACAACGATAGCTGTCTGGCCTGCCATAGCGACAAGGACTCCGCCCCTTTCGTCGATATCGAAAAGTTTGAAAGGTCCATTCATGGCCAGAACGATTGCATCAGTTGTCATGACGATATCACCGGAATTCCCCACGCCGAAAAATTAAAAAACGTCAGTTGTTCCGGCTGTCACGCGGTCGAGTCCGAAATTTATATTAAGAGTGATCACGGCCTGGCTTTAAGCAAAGGCACCACCGAAGCCGCGACCTGTGTCAGTTGCCACGGGGAGTCTCACGCCCTCCTGGACTCCCGCGACCCGGAGTCGCCTGTATATCGGTTGAATGTTCCCGCCACCTGCGCGAAATGCCACGACAATATCAAGGGGATGGCGCAGTTCCATCTTTCGCAAACAATGCCGATCGAGTCATATCAGCAAAGCGTTCACGGTCTCGCCTTGACGGAGAAGGGCAACAACGCCGCGGCCGTCTGCACGGACTGCCACGGCTCGCATGATTTGCATAAATCCACGAACCCGCAGTCAAAACTTTTCTGGCAAAATATTCCCGCCACCTGCGGCAAATGCCATGAAAATGTCCGGCAGACCTATGACCGCAGCATTCATGGGAAGGCGGTCAAGGCCGGAAAGCGTGACGCCCCTGTCTGCACCGACTGCCATGGCGAACACACCATAGATGCGGTCAAGCTTGCGACATCGAAAGTTTATCCGTCCCATATCTCCGAAACATGCGGGCAGTGCCATGCTTCGGAACGGATCACGACCCGCTATCAACTGCCGAAGTACGTGGTTGAGACGTACATGGAAAGTTATCATGGGCTGGATGTCCGTTTAGGGTCGGTCACATCCGCGAATTGCGCGTCGTGCCACGGCGTGCATGATATCCTGCCGTCCATAGACCCGCGTTCGTCAATCCATAAAGATAACCTCTCCAAAACATGCGGGAAGTGCCATGCCGGCATGACCGGCCAGGTCGCGAACGGGCAGATCCATTCGGGCCGCAGGCCTTCTCTGGAGCATTTCGCCGTCATGGTCGTGCGCCGGTTTTACGTCCTGCTGATCGCCTTTGTCATCGGCTTTATGCTGTTTCACAACGGCATCGATTGGGCGCGTAAACTCCGTCAGCATTACCGGGCGCACGCCGCAGTCGGAAAGACGATGCGCATGACGGTCAATGAACGAGTCCAGCACTTCATCCTGCTCCTGTCATTTTCGGTGTTGGCGTATACGGGTTTCGCCTTGAAATACCCGGAGACGTGGTGGTCGGCGCCATTTGCCGGGCATGGCGAGTGGAGGCGGCTGGGGCACCGGATCGCCGCGGTCGTTTTTTGTGCCTTTCTGATTTATCACACCATATACTTGTTGGCGACAAAGCGGGGACGCGAGAAAATAAAGGCGCTCTGGCTGAAGGGGAGCGACTTTGTCCAGCTCTGGGAGACGCTCCTGTATAATCTGGGAAAGCGGACACAGCGGCCGCTCTATTCACGGTATAGTTATGTTGAAAAGTTTGAGTACTGGGCCCTGGTTTGGGGGTCGATCGTTATGATCGTGACCGGGACGCTGATGGTCGCCTCGGACTGGCTGTTAAGCGTTCTTCCGAAATGGGTTTATGACGTGGTCGCTGCGGTGCATTATTATGAGGCGGTCCTGGCGTGTCTGGCGATCATCGTCTGGCACGGTTATTCGACGATGTTTGATCCGGACGAATATCCCATGAAGCTGACCTGGCTTAACGGCTTGCCGTCAAAGGCGGATAAGAAACACCGGCGGGATGATCCCGAAAAGCCCGTTGATCCTCCGGATCAAAACGAACACGGCCAATAAGCGTGGACAGGGTTCATTCTTGAAAATTCCGGCAGGCGGGGGGGGGGAGTGATCAGTTGCGGGATGACCTGTTTGCCAAATGGCTGTGAAGATTATGACGGAGTTCGCGCGATGAAGGCGCGGATGCGGACGCCCTTGCTGTAGGCCTCGCCCAGGGCGCAGATATCCTTGCACTGGATGGACATGCCGGCCCCCAGCTTTTCGTCCACGTCAACTTCCTGCCATTCCCCGGCCGCGGCTAAAATCGTCCGGGCGGCTTTTGAGATGTCCTCGCCGCGGAGATCCGGCAGGGTTTTTTTCAAAATGTCTTCAATTTCGCTCTGGGTCAGCGGCATATGTGCCCTCCTTCATGAGAACAGCCCGCGGTTGCAGGATCTTCAAAGCCTGTTTCGAATTTATTGTATCAAAAAACCGCGGCTTTGAGGGAAGAAACTCACCGGAGAGGACCCGGGGGAAGACCATTTTTTGTAGTCGAAGATTTGGCGGCGCTGTGATAGAATCTTTTGAGTGAAGTCCCGGCCCGGTGGCGTTTCTTGACCCCGGAAAGCCCCGGGGCCGAATCCGCCATGGCAGAACATTCTGCGTCCATCCCGATTGCCGACATCCCTTTATTTCGAGGCCTTTCTCCCCAGGATCTCCGGGCCATCCAATCTTGTCTGATTGAAAAGCGTTTAACCAAAGGCCAGTTTCTTTATACGGAAGGCGACGGCTGCCAGCGGATATTGATCGTGCGGTCGGGGCGGATCAAGATTTTTAAAATGTCGGCGGAAGGGCGCGAGCAGATTCTGGAAGTCTTGAATGCGGGGGATACCTGCGCCTGCAACCCCGGGAAACAGAATTGGTGCTGCTCCTCCTCGGCCCAGGCGTTGACAGACTGCGTTGTGTGGTATCTTCCGCGCGAGCAATATGTCCGGCTGGTCCAGGACAATTCGCGCCTGTCCCGTGCCCTGATCCAACTGCTGGCGGAACGGCTTTTCCGGTTCGGAAGCCTCATTGAGCAAGTGTCCCTGAACGACACCCAAAAACGGCTCGCCCGTTTTATCCTGGACATGAATGAAAACAGCGTGGCCAAACGAAATCATCAGAACCTTGTTTCCATTCCCTTCACAAGAGGCGAGATCGCGCAGAGGGTCGGTTCGACCCGGGAGACGGTGACGCGCCATCTCAACGCGTTCAAGAAGGCAGGTTACGTCGAGATCCTCCCGGGGGAGATCCTGATCCGGGATGTTGAAGGGTTAAGAAAGATTTCCTCGCAGGACGCCCCCGCGTCGCCGTAATGTCTTCCCGGCACCATGCTGTTCGCAGGCAAACTTCAGTCTTAGGCGTAAAATTGACAGGAGTTGACAGAATGTCCGACACCCACGAAGCCTTTCATCTGCTGAGGGCCGCCCACGAAGAGATCTCGGATGAATTGCGAAAATTCGAGACCACGCTGGTGAACCTGCGCTATGAAGGGCGGTCGAGCGATGGAAGGAATGAGGCGGCAATGAAGGAGGTCTTGGACTTCTTCAAGGAGACAATGGTGCCGCATATCGATGATGATGAGAGAGCCTTCGATTTTTTGGAAAAACATATCCCGCGGCTCTCCCCGTTGATCGGGCTTCTGCGCAAGGACCATCAGGAGTTCCGTGAACGGATAGCGGAGCTGGGAATTTTCTGGGCCGAGCTCCACCAGGAGAATGTCCTGTCCCGGCGGCTGGAGAGGGTGGAGCGGTTGATGAAGCAGGGGACGTTTTTGATCTGCTGCATGCGCCATCATCTGCGCGCGGAATATGAAAAGATTTATCTGGCATTGGACACGGAGCTCAAGCCATTGGAAAGGGAAACGCTTTTCCAGGGGCTGAAAAGATTGTGATGGGAAGGCCGGGGGATGCTTAAGTTCTTCTCGGACAGGGTCCGCTTCAACCGCAACGAGTTCTCCGGAAGCTTCGGCGACATCGGGACAGACTTTCCCTTGATCACGGGGATGATCCTGGCCTGCGGGCTGGACGTGACCAGCACGTTTGTCATGTTCGGGGCGATGCAGGTCCTCACCGGAGTGGTCTATGGGATCCCCATGGCGGTCCAGCCGCTCAAGATCATGGCCGTGATCATGATCACCCAGAAATTGAGCGGCAACATCCTTTACGGCGGGGGGCTGGCGATCGGTGTTCTGATGCTGGCCCTGTCCCTGTCCGGCCTCCTGGGATGGGTGGCCAGGGTCATTCCCAAATCGGTGATCCGCGGCGTACAGTTCGGGCTCGGCCTGCAGCTGGCCATGCTCTCCCTGAAGGATTATATCCCGTCGGAAGGGGCGGGCGGATATGCGCTGGCCGGCATTGGGTTTTTGATGATCGTTTTTCTGCTGGGAAACAAAAAGTGCCCTCCGGCGCCGTTTGTGATCCTCCTGGGGATCATTTACGCTCTTGTTTACAAAGCGGATTTTTCAGCCCTGCCCGGCACTTTCGGCGTGACCTGGCCCCAGCCGCGCGTCCCGGCCCTTTCGGACATTTTGACAGGGCTGGTGATGCTGACCCTGCCGCAGGTTCCGCTGTCCATTTGCAATTCCATTTTCGCCACCCGCCAGACGGTTGAAGATTTTTTTCCGGAAAAGCCCGTGACGGTCCGGAGGATCGGGCTGACATATTCGCTGATGAACCTTTTGAATCCGTTTTTTGGCGGCATTCCGACCTGCCACGGGTCCGGCGGCATGGCCGGCCATCATGCCTTCGGCGCGCGGACCGGCGGCTCGGTCGTGATCTACGGAATCTTTTACCTGGTCCTGGGCCTGTTTTTCAGCAAGGGGTTTGGGGAGGTGATCCATTTCTTTCCCAAGCCGGTCCTGGGGACGATCTTGGTCTTTGAAGGCCTGGCCCTGATGCGGCTCATGAGGGATTTGAGGGAGTCCCGCGGTGAATTCGCCCTGGCGCTTCTGGTCGGCGTAATGGCGGCCGGGTTGCCGTACGGTTATCTTGTGGCCATGATTTTAGGAACATGTTTGAAGCGCTGCGTGGACAAACAATGGATCCGATGGATGGATTAATGAGCGCGTGAGTTATGGAGCCCTGGTTTGCCGGGCGACATAACTCATCCGCGCGAACCCGTTCACTTCGTTCAGGGTGGTTTGGCCCAGAGGGGCCAAACCATTAACCCCGGACGACTTGCCCCGCCCCGCGGTTGGGGCAGCCGGGGTGAAGCGATCCTGCGAGTGAGCGTTGACGGAGCAGGGTAAATGTGATTATCAGCGGTTTAAAGGGGAGGTTGTCATTCCTTTTGTTTTAATTGTTGTTGTCTCTTTCGTGGCTTCCGGGTTGACGCTATTTTCCGGGTTCGGCCTCGGCACGATCCTGATGCCGGCCTTTGCCCTGTTTTTTCCCATCGAGCTCGCCATCACGTTGACGGCGATCGTGCACTTGTTGAACAATATTTTCAAGCTGTTTTTGGTGGGACGGCGTGCGGACCGGCGCATTGTTCTTCTGTTCGGCGTCCCGGCCTTGCTTGCGGCGCTCATCGGCGCCAAGGTTCTTGTGTGGTGCGACCGCTTTGCCCCCTGGCTGCAGTATGAGTTGGGCGGCCGGGAATTTGCCATAACTCCAGTGAAGGTTCTCATCGCTGTTCTGATCATTGCTTTCACGGCCCTGGAATTGAGCCCGAGGTTTGCGCGGGCGGCGTTCGACAAGAAATATCTGCCGCTGGGCGGGGCTGTAAGCGGATTTTTTGGCGGGGTTTCCGGGCATCAGGGCGCCTTGCGCAGCGCGTTTTTGATCAAATATGATCTGCCCAAAGAGGTTTACATCGCCACCGGGGTCGTGATCGCCTGCCTGGTGGATGTGTCCCGGATTTCTGTTTACGCGACACATTTGTCGTCTCAAAATTTGCAGGCGCATATTCCTCTTTTATCCGCGGCGGTGGTCAGCGCCTTTGCCGGAGCCTGGCTGGGCAACCGGTTGATCAAAAAGATCACCTTGCCGTTTGTTCAATGGCTGGTCAGCGGGATGCTGATCGTTGTCGCTCTGTTGCTGGGGTTGGGGTTGATTTGACCCCGGTCGGACATTAAAGAATTTTAGAATCAGCGGAAAGGATTGATCGATGGTTCGTCTTATGGGATGGGTTTTGTGTTTTGTTCTGGGAATGAGCGGTGCCGCGCAGGCCGCGGAAGAGGCCGGGCGCTGGACGTACAAAGCCGGGGTCGAAGAGAGGGTCCGGTATGAGCAGAAGTATGATTTTGATTTCAACGACGGCCGCAAGGACAACGGCGGGGCATTTTTCCACCGTTTGCGGCTGGACCTGAAATCCGTCTTGAAGGATGAGGACGGGGACAAATTGGAAATTTTTGTGCAAGGGCTCGACGCCCAGACCGGCGGGTACCGGATCAAGCCCGTTGCCGCGCAGAAGGATGATTTCGATTTTCATCAGGGGTATATCCGCTGGAACCGGATTCTGGGTTCGGATTTCGGCCTTAAGCTCGGCCGGCAGGAAGCGGAATACGGCAAAGGCCGGCTGATCGGGGCGCCGGCCTGGTCGAACCGGATGCGGACGTTTGACGCCGCCATTTTTAATTATGAGAACGCCGGTTGGAAGGGTGACGCGATCTATCTGCAGGATATGAAGTACGACGACAATAATTTTAACGATTCTTCGCCGCAAGAATTCCTGGCCGGCGTTTACGGCGGGTACCAGAAAGACAAGGCCTCTTTTTTGACCGAGGGGTATTTTTTGACCCAGCGGATCACCAGCGGGACCAGTGACGTGGAGCGTCATACCTTCGGCCCGCGCCTGCAAGGGAAACTCGGCCGCCTGCTGGATTTCGACATTGAAGCGCCCTACCAGTTCGGCTCAACCGGCGGCAAGGATATCCGCGCTTATGCCCTGGCTGTTGTCTTGAGCAGGGGGTTTGACAAGACGGCATGGAAATCGAAGGTCAATTTTGAGTATAATCAGGCCTCGGGCGACCGCGATCCCGGCGACGATGTGTCCGGCACGTTTAATCCGCTTTACCAATCCACCCACACAGCGTACGGTCTTCTGGATTTCTTCCGTTGGCAAAATATGCGGGAGGCCGCGCTCGGCGTGACGGTGTCCCCCACCGCCAAACTCAAGCTGACCCCGCAGACGAATTTCTTCTGGCTGGAAAGCACGTCGGACGCCTGGGTCAATTCTTCCGGGACGGTCCTGCGCAGTAAAACCAGCGGGGAACGCGGACATTATGTCGGGCAGGAGGTCTCTCTGCGTGCAGCGTACGCGTGGAATTCCCATGTTCAATGGGAGACGGGTTACGCGCATTTTTTCACCGCTGACTACGTGGGCGACACGGGTTCCAACGACGACACGGACTGGATCTATACTCAGGTCAATCTCAAGTATTAATGAGCCATCAACTTGTGGAGCCGTAGGCTGGCGCAAGTTTGCCTGACTTTACCAACTGAACCAGCGGTGCGGTGGGGGAGGGGGCAGGCCGAGGTGCTCCATGATGTCCCCGAGAGCGCCTTGTTCTGGCAGGCCGTAAGCTCCGTCCGAAGCGATGATGGCTTTCCCGGTCGCGATAAGAGAATTTTTGGCTTGAGGGTCCAAGGTTTTGTTCAGGGACCGGCAGATGCTGCGGGCGTCAAATCCGTTCTTGTCCCCGAAGTCGATGACACGGTATGTGGCAAGGATTTGCTGGTAGCTGTTCAGGCCGATCTGCCGGGCTATCTGCACAATGATGCGGCGTTCCGTGTCGGTGAATTGCCGGTCGCTTTTGGCCAGGTAACAGAGCGTCAGGATGATCTGGAAGGGGACGCTTCGCCGGACGGCGGCGATGGTTTCCCTTTCTTCCCGGGAGATTTTTTCAGCCCAGAGAGCGCCGGCCCCCAGGCCGACCGTGAACGCGGCCGCGAGAATGAGCGGCTTGAAGAGAGCACGGAGTTTGGGTGGAGAGATCGTCATCGTTTGGGGGCCGCAAGTGCGCGCCGTCGGGAAAACGAAAATTATGATGGGCCGACAGACGGATATCATATATTATATATAAAATAACGGTGGAACGCACGGTTTCTCGCGTTTCCGCGTTCTCCTTCGTTACCGGGATGGCGCGGCCCCCCGGAAGGTGGAAACGCAAGCCGGCCTTGTCATGAAAAATTCCAGTTCTTATTTCCTTCCTGTCCTGTGTTGCCTGACGCTCGGCCTGCTGGCCGGCCTGTCGCTGGTCCACCTGCCCGCGGTTTACCGTGTTTTCGTTTTCATGCACAAAAACGCGCTGGATGTTTCCTTCACGGGCTTTTCTGTCCTGACGGTCATTTATTTGGCGGTCAATTATCTTACGGTGGCATTCTTCGGTTACCGGCTGAGCCACCGCCTTTATCGGTATCCGGCAGATATGGGACGCGGGCTGCAGGTTCTCGCGTCTTTTTTTGTTGGTTTTTTGTGCACCATCGGCCTGTTGAGGGTGATGACCCTTTTTGTTCCCTACAAGCAGATTTATTGGCCGACGATGGTGGTGATCGGAATTCTGATGTTCTTCCATCGTCCGGATAGCCCCCGTAATGGCTGGCGGGGCATCTTCGCGGGTTGGAAAAGATTTTTGAGCGCCCGATTCCTGTGCGTCGGGGTCATCCTGACGGTATTTTTTGTGTATGCCCTGCTCCATCAAGTCCGGTTCGCGGATTTCATCTGGGTCGGCCACGGGCCTTACCAGTATGCCTATCTCCACAATATGTGGGACCAGGCCGCCCTGTCCCATTTCCCCGTGCTTTCCAAGCATTATGACGAGCTGATTTTCCATTACTGGTTGTTGTCCCCTATCCAGTGGCATTTTAATCCGATCCTGCCATGGTGGGTCACCTTGGGCGTGATCAAGGTCTCTGCCTGGGTGTTCCTCTTTTCCATTTTCAGGAACCTTGGCGCGTCTAACGTCCTATCCCTGGTGATGTCTTTGTTCCTATTCCTGGGAACAACATCCCTGGATCCGACGAAGTATTATTTGATCTTTGATTCCGCGAATTTGCTGTTTTTTTGCGCACATTCCGGCCGGGTGGTGGGGCCTGTGCTGGTGCTTATGATGCTGGCGGAAATTTTTGCGGCCCCGGGAGAGCGAAAACCGTTTCCCTGGGTGTTTTTTCTGCTGGCGGGGCTGGGATTGACGGCGACGTCCTGCTCGAACGTCTTCTGGCTGCTGATGGTGGAGGCGGTGCTTTTGATTTCCTGGGTGGCTTACCGCCGGCCTTACCGGTTGAGAGATGAACCCTGGAGCGGAACACTGATCTGTTATCTTTCCGTGGCCGCCTGCCTGTTGCTTTATGGCATGGCGTTTGATGGGCGGTATGTTTATGCGGCAAGGCTGGCGGCTGTGGCGGCGGTCCTTTTGATTTTGTTTTTCCGGATGGCCGTGAGGGGTTACGGGGTTTGCGTGAACTGGGACCGCGCGGCGAACGGGCGATTGCTCCGGCTGGCCGTCCTGGGGGCGGCCATGGCGGCCGGGATGATCTTTCTGGGCAATCTTTTTGTCGAAAACCGCTTCGCCGTCGCGTTTCTTAAATTTTTAGGGAAATTCCTGGGCGAGATTCCGTTTCAGCCTCTTTCTCCCGGATTCCGGGCTCCCATGGAGCCGGTTGAGACGGGAGGCTTTGCCCTGGGAGATTACCGGGAGGTCGCGACTTACAACGAATATTGCCTCGGGCTGTTACAATTCGTGGGCTATTATGGTATGATATTGGCGGCCATTTTGACCACGAATTATTTTTTTGTTTCCGGCGCGGCCAGGACGCCGCTTTCCAGGGCTGACGGCGTAATCTATGACGTTTTTCTGATGGCTGCAGCGGTATTGCCGTTTTTTCTTTTTTTTATGGATTTCGTCAAGTTCGGCACGCGTGCCTGGCTTAAGTCGCGGTTCCTGGAAGGGCCGGTTTACCTGATCCTGTTCGCCATGTGTTACGCGATAGTCCGGTTCGGTTCGCGGGTTGTTCAGGGAGTGGCTGTTGTTTTGTTCTGCGTTTATATGCTTGTGCCGTTTGTGGCCACTGAACGACACCGCCAGATATTGCACAATTGGAATCTTTTGATCGAGTATTACCAAGACAACCGTGATGCGCCGGGAGCGCTTCACGGGAAGTGAGGGTTCGCAGCGATGAGCAAGCTTCATTTTGTTCTGGACGTGGACGGTGTCCTGACCACCGGGCAGTTTTTGTATTCCAGCGACGGAAAAGCCTATAAGGTTTTTGGGCCGCATGACGCGGACGGGCTGAAGATGTTGAGGGACAAGGTCAACATTTCCTTTATCAGCGCCGACCACCGGGGTTTTGGCATTTCGAAAAAGCGGGCGGACGACATGGGCTATCCGATTGCGCTGGTCCTGGAACAGGACCGCCACGAGTATATGAGAAAGACATACGGATTCGAGAACCTGATTTTCATGGGTGACGGGATTTTCGACGTTCCGATCCTTAAGGATTGCCTGTTCGGGATCGCCCCGGCCGGGGCGCGGAAAGAGGCGCGGAAAGCCGCGGATTTTGTCACCGAATCCGGGGCCGGAGGAGGCGCCGTGCTCGACGCCTGCCAGGAGATTTTAAAACGGTTTTTTAAACCCAAGAGGAAACGATGAAGTATAAAGCGTGTATTCTGGCCGCGGGCGCCGGCGCCCGCATGGGGACCTTGTCCCAGCACGTCAACAAGGCCCTCCTGCCGGTCAATTTCAAGGCCACGATCTCTCATATCATCGAGAAATTTCCCGCGGATGTCGAGGTCGTCGTGGCGGTCGGCCATAAAAAAGAGACCCTCATGGATTACCTGGCTCTGGCGCATCCCGACCGGACGTTCAAGTTCATCCGGATTCCGGAATACGTCGGACCCGGGACCGGCCCGGGGTATTCGCTCCTGCAGTGCCGCCAGGAGCTGAACTGCCCGTTTGTCCTGTTCACCGCTGACACCATTGTCCTGGAAGAGGTGCCGGTTCCTGACAAAAATTGGTACGGCGTCGCGCCGGTTGAGAACACGGAGGACTATTGCACGATCAAGATCAAGAACAACCTGGTTTGCCAGATCGACGACAAGGTCAAGACCGACAACCGGTTCGCCTGGATCGGGCTGGCCGGGATCCACGACCACCAGGTCTTTTTTTCAGCCCTGGAAAAGAACAAGGACGTGATCGCCGGTGAGATCCAGGTATCCAACGGCTTCAAATACCTCATCGAGAAACAGCTGGTCCCCATCCATTTCACCTGGTTCGACACGGGCACCCTCAAGAAATACATCGAGACCAACAAAAACCTTTCCGGCCAGAACCAGGGGTTCGATTTCAGCAAGAGCGACGAGTTCCTGTATTTCGTCGAAGACCGGGTGATCAAGTACTACGCCAACCCCGAGATCATCCGCAAGCGTTATGAGCGGTCGCTGGCGCTGGGCGGGCTGACCCCCAGGATCGAAGACCGCCGCGAGAATTTTTATGTTTATAAAAAAATCGACGGCCAGACACTTTACAGCATCCTGAACAACCAGCTGCTCAACGATTTTCTGTCGTGGGCCGAGGCCTATCTTTGGAAGAAACAGGAGTTGTTCGCGGACAAGAAAAACGAATTCTCGGCGGCCTGCCGGAAATTTTATTACGACAAGACCATGGAACGGCTCAAGACTTTTTACGCCAAGACGGGCCTGTATGACTGCGCCAGCAATGTCAACGGCGAGGACATCCCGCCGCTGAAAGAGCTATTTGAACAGGTGAACTGGGATTACATCTGCGACGGCATCCCCGCGACCATCCACGGCGATCTTCAGTGTGACAACGTCCTGGTCATCAAGGACAAGCGCGGCCGCAAGGAACAGTTTGCGCTCCTGGACTGGCGCCAGGATTTCGGCGGGCTTATTGAGATGGGGGACCTTTATTATGATTTGGCCAAGATGTACGGCGGGTTGACGTTGTCCTATCAGCTCATCAAGGAGGGGATGTTCAATTTCGACATGAGCGGATCGAGCGTTTTTTACAAGTATTACGTCAAGAGTGACCTTCTGGAGGCCCGCGAGGAGTATGAGAATTTCATCGTCCACAACGGTTTCGATCTGCACAAGGTCAAGGTCATGGCCAGCCTGATCTTCCTCAACATGTCGCCCCTGCACAACGACCCCTTTGATCACCTGCTGCATTTTCTCGGCAAGAAGATGCTGTATCATCTTCTCACCGAGGACCAGGGCCGGAGCCAGGCGAGCCTCGCGCCTCTGGGATAGATCTCCGGCGGGATAACCTATGGCAAAAATCGGCATCTTCCTTCCCTGTTACAACGTTCAGAATTCGATCCCAAACGTCCTGGGGTCGTTTTCTGATGAGACCCTGCGCTCGGTGGCGGAAGTGGTGGCCGTGGACAACTGCAGCCAGGACAAGACCCTGGACATCCTCAAGGGTCTCCAGCGCCAGGGCGGGGAACTGGGCCGCCGTCTGGTCATCATCAAGAATCTGCAGAATTACGGCCTGGGCGGAAGCCAGAAGATCGCTTACCAGTATTTTCTCGACCACGGCTTCACGCACTTCATGATCATTCATGGCGACGGGCAGGGGGGCGGGGAGGATGTAGCGCGGAGTTTTTTAAAAGTCCTTGCGGAGAACCCGAACGTCGACCTGGCTGTGGCCAGCCGTTTCACCCAGAAGAGCGATACCGCCGGCTATAACCGCATGCGGGTGATCGGGAATTTGCTGTTCAATTTTCTCACGTTCCTGCTGACCGGCCAGAAGATGACGGATTCCGGCGCCGCGATCCTGCTCATCCGGACAGACATCCTTAAACAATATCCTTTCCGGCACCTGACGAATTCGTTCCAGTTCAACCCCGAGCTCAACGTCCTTTTCTATGCCACAAAAGGGCTGAAGATCGTCGAGATCCCCCTGAAGTGGGTGGATTCCAGCGACAAGTCGAACATTACGGCCCTCAATTACTGCTGGACCCTCCTGAAAATCCTTCTGCGTTACCGCTGGAACAAGACGTTCCTGCGCAAATCCGGCTGGCAGTTATTCCACGACCAGTCGCAGGAGATCCTTCCCCAGTTCCAAATCCTCAAGGCGTAATTCTTTTGATGGTGGTTATGGCCGCCCTTGAATACGGCTGCGGAGAGCGAAGGCCAGGACAGCCGCCAGGGACAAAAGGCTGAGCAGGGCTCCGGCATAAAAAGATACCGGCGCGAAGCGGAACCGTACCGTGTGAAGGCCCGGAGGCAGGAAGACCGCCCGGATCAACCCGTCGGCAAAAAAGATCTGCGTTGGCTTTCCGCCGACATCCGCCGTCCAGTCCGGGTGGTAGCTGTCCCCCAGCATCAGGAATCCCGCGTGCTCCATGTTGGCTTCGACGATGACGTCATTGGCGGTGTATTTGACGATCCGGGCGGAAGAGCCGTCTGACAGAGGGACGGCCTGAAGTTGTTCGACGATCTCAGGCACGGCCGGATGATGGATCACCGCGACCTGCCGGAGATTGTTGCGCAGGAGTTTGATTTTCGCAACGGCAGAGGTTTCGTCCGGTTCGAATTCGGCCTTGTGCACAATGAACGCCCTGGGGTAGGCCGACGCGTGAAAAAGCAGCGCGGCCTCGCCGGAATAAACGGTTTTGGCAAAGATGTTGACGGCCTGCGGCGGAATGGTGGCCGGCATTTGCGCGGGCGCGACGGTGAATGCGATGTTCAGGAGGTCAAGGTAAGGGCGCGGCCCGGGCATGAGCGTGATGGGGATTGCCCACAGGGACGCGTGTTTCAAGTCCTGCTGAAAATATCCTTCAATGAGAAAGTTGTTCACAAAATTGACGTACCGCCGGGGAAGAAGGCCGCTGGCAACGCCGAAATCGTTCACGCCGTAACCGGAGGCGGTGTTCGGATGAAACGTCCAGAAGATCCCGTAAGCGCGGATGGGATCAGCGGATTTTTTCATGGCCTCGATGTAGGGGACCTTCGGATAACTGTCAAAGCGGTTGACCCGCCCCCTGTGGATGTATCCGAAAAGCTCCCCGGTGAGGAGGAGGAGAACCAGGCCTCCGATCCAGAAATTCTTGACCCGCGACAGGTTTTTCAGCGACAGCGCAAAGGACAGCGCCGTGAGCGCTCCGACGGCCCATAGCCCGGCGTGCAGGGACAAGGGAAAATGGGCGGCCTGCCGGTAGACCCACAAATATCCTGCGACCATCAGCGCGAGGGGAAGGACAACAGATAGGCTTTTGACAAACGCTTTGCGGTCGTTGAGGATCACCTTGATCCCCATGCCGGCCAGGATCGCCACGCTGAAAGCGAACAGATGCCCGGTGTGCACAAAGAACCGGCAGTCGCGCAGGATGGGAAGATATCCGATCCAGTTGATGAAGGGAAAGCCGAAATAGGATTTGGAGATGTTCAGGAACGCCGCGAGGAAAAAGAAATAATTCAATCCCCGCCGCTGGTTGCGGAACAGGCCGATGAATGCCAGCGCCAGAGGCAGAAACCCGACGTATCCGCCCAGCCATCCGGCCGGCGTGAATTCAAAATTGACCGGTTCCTTTTGGAAGAAATACGGGGAGGCCAGGGTGATGAGCCGGGAGAGCGGAAGCCCGTCGGGCTTCAGCCCGATGAGGGGAGGGTGGTTATGCCACAGCTCCGCATGGAGGTTGCGCAGGAAGGGAAACAGGACCATGGCGGAAAGCCCCAGCCCCAGGAGATATCCGGCCGCCAGTACGGCAGAGACACGGCCCAGCGGTGGCCGCGGCCGGACGGTCAGGACCCGGAAGACAACGTAAAGGCCTGCGAAGAGGTTAACAAAGAAAACGTGCTCAGGATGGCCGGCATAAAACGTCGCGGCCACAGCCACAGCCACCAGCCCGGCCGACGGTAGGCGCGGGTGGCGCACCAGCCGCTCCAGCGCGAGCAGAACCAGCGGTGTTAATATTTCCACGTTGGTAAACAGGTATTGCAGGAGGACCATCGGCCCGCTGAGCGTGAACGCGATCGCCGACCCCAGCGAAGGAACGGGCTTATAGCGCAAGGTCCGCATGAAGGCGTACGTGAACAGGCCGCCCAGGAGAAATCGCAGAAAAATCATGACATCCCAGGCATAGAGCGACGGCAGGACGTAGAGAACAAAATTCAACGGGAAGAAAATTCCCAGTTCCAGCATGGCGATGAATGGATAGCCGCAGGCCTGGTGAGGGTTCCAGAGAGGAATCTCTCCGGCGCGCAGGGAGCGCCTGACGAATTCGTAGAAGGGTTCTTCCATCATGGACGAATCCGTGCTGGTCACGGGAAAGAATTTGGGTTTGTTCTGTTCCTGCCCGTAGGGTCCGGAGGAAAGGGCCTGGGGGTTGGCGGTGGTGACCTTGAAGGTTTTACCGAAGAAAACGACGTCGTAGAAGGAGGCGCAGAGCAGGACGGCGATGGCAACGGCAGCGAGGCAAAATTCTCGGAATGGTTTGGGATGGCTCATGTTAGAATCAAGTTGTTAAGATTTCCCTTATTATACATGAGGGCTTGAAAAAGGAAAGGGCGCCGCTTCCGGGTTCGGAGACTGTTGTGGCAGCCCCCCCGGGGTGATGGCGCGAATCCCGATATTGCAAACCCCTATCTGATGGGGTAAGATAATACCTTAATATGCCTTCCGAATATGCCAAACATAACGTGCATCTGAAGGATGTGAAATTGTTCCAGGGTTTATCTCCCGCAGTCCTGGCGTCCCTGAAACCGTTGCTGCAAGAGCGGAGCTATCAAAAGGGGCAAATTCTGCTCATGGAAGCCAACCGCTGTGAGCAGGTCTTTATTGTCCAGAGCGGCCGCGTCAAAATGTTCAGGACATCGGCCCATGGCAAGGAGCAGATCCTGGAGGTTCTCGAAGCGGGAGATTCCTGCGTCTGCAACCCCGGCGACCCCAAATGGTGTTGCGCGTCCACGGCCCAGGCCATGACAGACTGCAAAGTTTGGTATTTTCACCGGGACCAGTACACCCGGCTTGTCCGCAGTAATCACGAGCTCATGATCAAGTTGAATCACCTCTTTGCCGAGCGTCTTAACCGTTTTTGCTCCCTGATCGAGGGGGTCTCCCTGGATGACCCTCAGCGCCGGCTGGTGAAGTTCATCCTGGACATGACCGCCAGCGCCAACGGCAAACCCCTGGATTCCCAGCATTTTAAACTCCCTTATACGCATGAGGAAATATCCCAGAGGATCGGGGTTGTCCGAGAGACTGTGACCCGCCATTTGAATAACCTTAAACGTCTGAAACTTATAGACATACAACCTCACCGTATCGTTGTCCTGGACCGCGCCGGCTTGGAAAAGCTGTTAAAGTCCTGAATCCGGGCCTTTCCGGAAGTTTTTTCTCCCCTTGTGACTCCAGTCACAGACAGTCTTCCCTAAATATCTTATACTTAGGCGGATTCAAAAAGGATCCCATGCCAGCCCTGGACAGCGGATGTCCGCTTCGGGGCCAGTCTCTTTATCCTGAAGGCATATCCAGATCCAAGCACCACCCCAACCACGAGGCGCCTATATGCTGAAAGCGGAAGAGATCATGAAGTCCATCGCAAAAAGCCATGAAGATTTTTTGGCCACCAACGACCGGCTGTATGAATCTGTCAGTGACCTGCATTACGGCGGCAAATGTTCCTTTGAGAAAAGTCTCCGGGACATCGACGCTATTCTGAAATACTTCCGCGGCATTCTCGGCGGGCACATCCAGGAGGAAGAGAAGGTGATCTTCCCGTTCCTGAACAGGCATATCCCCAAACTGGAACCGGTTTTGAATTTTCTGAGAGGGGACCACAAGGAATTCCAGGAAAGCCTGATTTCCGTCGACGTTCTGTTAAAGAAGCTCAGGCAGGAAAAAAACGGCATCCGCCGGCGCGCCATTACAGAAAAGCTCTGGGAAAAAGGCATCTATCTGTATTGCCTGATCCGCAATCATATCAAGGCCGAAGACGAGAACGTTTACAAGGCCATCCAGTGCCAATTGCACCGTGACGAGCGGCGGAGGCTGGCCGAGGAGCTCAATCGCAGAAAATTCTTGAAAAAGGAAAGAGGGCGGTCATGAACCAGGAATTTACCTTGATGATCCAGGCGGCGTTTGCCGTCGGAATTGTCCACACGCTTTTGGGGCCCGATCATTACGTGCCGTTCATCGCCCTGGCGAAATCCCGGCGATGGACGCTGGCCAAAACGATCGGCGTGACGCTGTTGTGCGGACTGGCCCATATCGCCGGCGCCGTGGTTCTCGGGCTGGGGATTGTCGGCCTGGGGCTTTCCCTGCAGCGTTTCGGGGTGATCGAGTCTGTCCGGGGAGGGGTTGCCGCCTGGGCGCTCATGGCTTTCGGTGTTGCCTACATGGTTTGGGGCGCGCGCCGGGTTTTTCAAAAGAGAGAAGCTGAGGTTAAAATCGAAGACAGGGCCAACAGCCCTGTCTTTTGGTTTATGTTCTTGATCTTCCTTTTCGGGCCGTGCGAGCCGCTGATCCCGTTGATGACGCACCCGCTGTGCTGGTCTGAACCGGCGCGGCTGTTCATTATCGTCGGCGTCTTCGGACTCTCAACGCTGGCCGCGATGACGGTTGCCGTCACGGTCTCTGTCTGCGGGCTGAACGTGCTGGGGCTCGGCCGTGTCGCGCGGTTTTCCCATGTCCTGGCCGGCGGCGCGATCGTTCTTTGCGGGGCCGCGATCCGATTCCTTGGCCTATAAAAAAATAGAAAAGAAAGCAGGTCTTATGTCACGTCCAAAAGTCACGATCGACGGCAATGAAGCCGCGGCGCATATCGCTTACCGGATCAGCGAAGTGATCGCGATCTACCCGATCACCCCGTCTTCAACGATGGGGGAACTGGCTGACGAATGGGCTTCGGCGGGGCTTAAGAACATCTGGGGGACGATCCCGCTTGTTCAGGAGATGCAGAGCGAAGGCGGCGCCGCCGGTGTTGTCCACGGCGCTTTGCAGACCGGGTCTCTGACCACCACTTTCACCGCGTCCCAGGGCCTGCTGCTGATGATCCCCAATATGTACAAGATCGCCGGCGAGCTGACCTCGACGGTGTTTCATATCGCGGCGCGTTCCCTGGCGGCCCAGGCCCTGTCCATTTTCGGCGACCATTCGGACGTGATGGCGGCGCGGAGCACCGGCTATGCCATGCTCTGTTCCTCATCGGTCCAGGAGGCCATGGACCTGGCGCTGGTCTCCCATGCCTCGGCCCTGGAGGCCCGCGTTCCCTTCCTGCACTTTTTCGACGGATTCCGCACCTCGCATGAGGTTTCCAAGATCGAACAGCTCACAGATGATGATATCCGCGCCATGATCCGGGAGGACCTGGTCCTGGCGCACCGGCAGAGAGGCCTTTCCCCAGACCGGCCGGTGATGCGCGGCACGTCGCAGAACCCCGATGTCTATTTTCAGGGGAGGGAAACGGTGAACCCTTTTTATGAGGTCTGCCCCGAGATCGTGCAGAAATATATGGACCAACTGGGCGGGCTCACCGGGCGGAAGTACAAGATCTTTGAATATTACGGTGCCCCGGACGCCGAGCGTGTGATCGTTCTCATGGGGTCAGGCGCCGAAGTGGCCCATGAAACCGTGGATTACCTGATCAAGCGCAACGAAAAAGTCGGGGTCCTGAAAGTCCGGCTGTACCGGCCGTTCTCGAACAATGCTCTTATCCAGGCGGTCCCCAGGACCGTGAAGGTCCTGTCGGTGCTGGACCGGACCAAAGAGCCGGGCGCGGCCGGCGATCCGCTGTATCTCGATGTGGTCAACGCGGTCATGGAGGTCGGGCCGGAAAAATGGGGCAAGGACTTCCCGAAGATCCTGGGCGGCCGTTACGGGTTGTCGTCCAAGGAATTCAACCCGGCCATGGTCAAGGGGATCTTTGACGAGATGGCCAAGAGCGCGCCCAAGCGGCATTTTGTGGTCGGGATCAACGACGACGTGTCCCGCAAGAGCATCGAGTATGACAAAGAATTCAATACGGAGAACGAGGGCTCCGTCCGGGCCGTGTTCTACGGCCTGGGCGCCGACGGAACGGTGAGCGCCAATAAAAATTCGATCAAGATCATCGGCGAGCACACGCCCAACTATGCGCAGGGGTATTTTGTGTATGACTCGAAGAAGTCGGGCTCCATGACGATTTCCTTCCTGCGGTTCGGCCCCAAACAGATCCGTTCGTCCTATTTGATCACCAAGGCGAATTTCGCGGGCTGCCACCAGTTCGGTTTCCTCGAGCGGTATGATGTCCTCAAAGAGATCGAGGAGGCCGGCGTATTTCTGCTCAACGCGCCGTACGGCCCGGATCAGATCTGGGACCATCTTCCGAAAGAGATCCAGGAAACGATCATCCGCAAGAAATTGAAGTTTTATGTGATCGACGCTTTAAAGGTCTCCCGCGAGGTGGGGCTCAAGGGCTTGATCAACACCATCATGCAGACCTGCTTTTTCGCCGTCGCCGGCGTCCTGCCCCGCGAGGAAGCGATCGAAAGCATCAAGACGTTTATCAAGAAAACCTACGGCAAGAAGGGCGAGGAAATTTTAAATATGAATTTTAACGCCGTGGACCAGGCCCTGGCAAATCTCCATGAGGTCAAGGTCCCCGGACAGGTGACGAGCAAGTTCTCCCGCCATCCGGCTGTGCCGGCCGGGGCCCCGGACTTTGTCCGCAAGGTCACGGCGCGGATCATCGAGCAGCGCGGGGACGAGATCCCGGTGAGCGCCATGCCGGTGGACGGCACGTTTCCCGTCGGGACGTCACAGTGGGAGAAGCGCAATATCGCCCAGGAGATCCCGGTCTGGGAGCCGGAGATCTGCATCCAGTGCGGCAAGTGCGTCATGGTCTGCCCCCATGCCGTGATCCGGACCAAGGTTTATGAGCCCGCGTCCGTGAACGGCTCCCCGGCGACGTTCAAGTCTGCCAAGGCCAAGGACAAGGAATATGAGGGATGGGATCTCACGATCCAGGTCTCGCCCATGGATTGCACCGGATGCGGCCTGTGCGTGGATGTCTGTCCGGCCAAGAGCAAGACCGAGGCCAAAATCAAGGCCTTGAATATGAAGCCGCACAACGATTTTCTTGAAGCGGAGAATGTCAACTGGAGTCATTTTCTCAAGATTTCCGAAGTGGACCGCGGCCGGGTGAAGCAGAATTCCGTGCGCGGGGTCCAATTCCTGCAACCGTTGTTCGAGTTCTCCGGCGCCTGCGCGGGATGCGGGGAGACGCCTTACATCAAGCTGGTGTCCCAGCTGTTCGGCGACCGCTCGATGGTGGCCAACGCGACCGGCTGTTCATCCATTTACGGCGGTAATCTGCCGACAACGCCGTGGACAAAGAATAACGACGGCCGAGGTCCGGCCTGGGCCAATTCCCTTTTTGAGGACAACGCGGAGTTCGGCCTCGGGTTCCGGCTGTCCGTCGACAAGCAAAAAGAATTCGCGTCCGAGCTTTTGAAACGGCTCGAATCCCAGGTCGGCACGCAGCTGGTCACGGAGGTCCTGAACGCCAACCAGAGTGACGAAGCCGGCATCCTGGAGCAACGAAAGCGCGTTGAGATTTTGAAAAAGAAACTGGAGACCGTCAAGGTCCCGGAAGCCCGCCAGCTTCTGGGCGTGGCCGACATGCTGGTCAAGAAAAGCGTGTGGATCATCGGCGGCGACGGGTGGGCTTACGATATTGGTTTTGGCGGACTCGATCACGTCCTGGCTTCCGGCCACAATGTGAACGTCTTGGTGCTCGACACCGAAGTTTACTCCAACACGGGCGGGCAATGCTCCAAAGCCACACCGCGAGGCGCTGTGGCCAAATTTGCCTTTAGCGGAAAAGCTCTCCCCAAAAAAGATTTGGCTCTCATCGCGATGAGCTATGGCAGTGCATACGTGGCACGGGTGGCCATGGGAGGCGGGGATACGCAAACCTTGAAGGCATTCCGGGAAGCAGAGGCTTACGACGGACCATCGTTGATTATAGCCTTCAGTCCCTGCATCGCCCACGGATACGATCTGATGTATGGGATGGAACAGCAGAAAGCAGCCGTGCAATCGGGCTATTGGCCGCTGTTCCGCTACAATCCCGAGCGGACCAAGGACGGTGGCAATCCCTTGCTGTTGGATTCGCGAGCGCCGAGCATTCCCGTCCAGAAGTACATGAATAACGAGACGCGATTCAACATCTTGAATCACAGCGATTCCGACAAGGCTGAAAAACTACGACGCATGGCTCAAAAAGAGCTAATGGATCGCTGGCGACTTTATGAAAGACTTGCCGCGCCGCCTGCTGTCAATACGAAAACTACGGCTGGA
>JAUYIB010000023.1 GCA_030688425.1 Candidatus Omnitrophota bacterium
TCTGCGTCCCATGCAGGCCACCTCATCGTCGCAGTAAAAGGTCTCTTCCCCCATGATCGTGACCTGGTGCAGCTCCTCACGCCGGCTGTTCCCGCAGTGAAGACAGGCGGCCCTGTCGGGCAGCGTGGCGGTGGTCATGGCGTCTCCTTCTGCGGTCTGTAGGCTACGATTGACCCGCGCTCTGGCCGCACGGAGACAACCCAGGGTTCCATGTTCTCGCCGTGCTGGAACTCCCGATGCCATAGCAGGTCACGCCAGTCAATGCACGTGAAGTCCCCGTAGACACATTCGAAGTGGTCAGGCTTGCTCATGGCTTTCCTTTCTTGGGCCAGAACTCCGGTACTCGCTCGGCTGTGTAACGGATGCCGTCCTTGTAGTCGATGTACGGCCTGCCGAGCCAATGCCAGGCCATGTGCTTCCAGCTAAGTTTGATCGTCATGGCTGCTTCTCCTGCTAGCGCCTCAGCAACGCCCACTGCCTTTTCCTCAGCAGTTTTTGACATAGACGGCAATGTCTTCTCCCGTAGGAATCATACCGAGTATTCAGCAAGTCATAGGAATGTCCCTGGGGGCAATGAGTTGCCTTGGCATGTTGTGCCGTTAACCCAATCCCCCTCAACATATTTGTCTTACTGGATACAGGTTCAAGATGTTCTGGGCGTACACAAGGACGATTGCGGCAAAGATGGTCGAGGGTAAGGCCGTCGGGAATAGGCCCCACCAGGGATTCGTAGGCAAAGCGATGGGCGCGCACTGTCTTATTATTTACCGTGAGTGTTCCATAGCCACCATCGTTTTTACAGGCTGTCCATAGCCAACACGTCTCCGTCTTGTTGACTTTAGACCAAAATCGCTCCTCAATGGGGCGTCTCAAATGACGGTGGTCGTAAACTCCTTTTGGCATAGCTACCCTCTTATCATCCTGGTTGCTACACCTTTCAGTGCGCCGTTGATGGCATGGCGCAGGTCCTCCGTGTACCAGCAGTCACCGCATTGGGAGATGAGCCGCCCCTGGCCGTCACGCTTCATGGTGGCTCCTAAGACCACAGCGAAGGTCCGTCCACAGCCACAGGTGAGGGTAGGGTTCATCTCACAGCCTCCAGGTATTTCATGAGCCGTCGGCCTTGCCATTTGCGTTCAGCAGCCCTCGCCGCACCCCCCGCCGCAGCCCTCGCCGCAGCCCTCGCCGCATCCAGGGCGTCGGTGGTCGCCTGGCCGTTTGCGTAAAGCTTTGCCGTCTCGATAGCCTGACGGGGTCGTTTATCATCAGGATAGGCGGTCTCGAACAGGCCCAGGACACGCTCGGCGTAGTCACAGGCCAACAGATGTGCCAGTTTGTCACGCGCCGTCTCCTCT
>JAUYIB010000024.1 GCA_030688425.1 Candidatus Omnitrophota bacterium
TCGGGCTTGACATAAGCCGTAGAGAACCGGTCTAATGACGCCGTGTCAAGCCTATTTACTACGACGGGTGGCCTAGGTTCAAAAAAACATCAGCAGGAGGATTTTATGAAGCACAAGATCTTGTTTGTGATGGCAATGGTTGCTGGGCTTGTTTTTTTTGCCGTGGCGCATGAGTCAACTGCACAGGAATTCTTCAAGGACAAAATCATCCGCATTGTCGCTGGCTTTCCACCGGGAGGGGGTGTTGATACCGAGGCACGCCTGATTGCTCGCCATATTGGAAAACACATAGCGGGAAATCCCAACGTCATCGTGGATAACATGCCGGGGGCTGGCGGTAGAATCGCCCTCAGCCATGTCGGCAGCGTCGCGAAGCAAGACGGCTTGACCTGGACCGTAGTCCCCGCGACGCCAAATCTTTTTCAGGTCTTGGACAAGAACCGCAAATTCGACTTAACCAAGATGATCTATTTGAGAGGGAGTTCCGAGCCAGGGATTACCGTTATTCGCGATATCACAGGGGTGAAGAGTCCGGCTGACCTGGCCAAGGTCGATCCCAGCAATCTGGTCATTCCAGGACGAAGCTCTCCCGACGGTTCTCAGATGGGCTTGAGGTCGGCGCTAAAACTCTTGGGCGTCGAAAAAGGCTACAAGACGTCCTTGGGATACTCTGGGACGGCAAAGCTCACGGCGGCTCTACTGCAGGGAGAAGCCACTTTCTATGAATGGGCCTTACTCAATGTACTAAAGGGCGGAATTCTGTTCGAGCCCATTCAAGAGGGGAAAGTCATTGCCTTGTGGCAAAACGGTTTGTTGAATCCCCAGGGAAAGACGGTCCGAGACAAGCGTATCGATATTCCTACCTTTGAGGAAGTCTACACAAAGATTGCCGGGAAAGCACCGTCAGGCGTTGTGTGGGAGGCCTACAAAGTTTGTTCCCCGGCATCGCGTACCCTGAACCGCTCGGTTGTGATGACCCCAGGTGTGCCGCCGGATCGGGTAAAGATCTTGCGACAGGCCTTTGAATCGATGGAAAAGGACCCGAAGTACAAGGAGGAGATAACGCGGGTCACCGGATTTGAGCCTGTAACCTTCTCGGGTGAAGAAGCGGAGGAAATTCTTCGAGGCTTCGTTAAGAGCGTCACTCCCGACGTTCTCGCTTACTTGCGAACGATCGTGAAGTAGGGAGCCGTAGCGGGGTTTGGCTTTTTTGTCAGTTGACGTGGTATCCCTTCTTACCCGAACAGTGACGGGATCCAACCGTCGGGGAAGGGTATATGGAGAAGCCGATCAAAAAGGCCCTTCATTACGAGCCACGAAAGGGTCGTCAAAATAAGAGCCAAACCCCATTTTTCTTTGCCGCCCAGCTTAAGGTACGAGAATACAAAAACCGGAACGCCTACAGGGAACCCGATTAATAGAATCAGAATAAAGAAGCCCAATATCCAGCCGACGATCGCCAAGGTCCTTTGGCGGGCCACCAAGGGATCGATTTCTGTTGTCAACTCAAAATCGACCGCATGACCCTCCCTTTGCTTTTCAGTGGCAAAAGCGCTCAAGCCCATTTCGATCAACGCCAGCACCAGAAGCGGCACGGCAATCATTCTAGGAAAGAGCGCCGTTCGAAAGGGCCAATCCGTGGCCGAATAAAGAGCGTAGCTCGCTACCAACGCGATGCTTAAAGCGAGAAAGAAATGGAGATTGAGTTTGGGTTTCATGCGATCGGTTCACTCTCGACTTGTTTCAGGTAAAAACGTAAGTGCGGATAGGCGATAAATGTTACAGTTAAAACCATCAAGACGAGGACCACTGGGTCGTAGAGCCAAGAGAGACCGTAGCGGGTCGTCGAGATGTAGAAATGTGTTTCTGCGATCTCTCCCAGGACGAAACCGAGAACCAAGGGGGCTCTTGGCCAACTGCAGCGCACCATCAGGTAGCCGAAACCACCGAATAAGAGAAGACTGACGAGGTCGCCGATGTGATTGTGTTCGGTAAAGGCACCGATGAACGCAAGAAACAAAATAAATGGAATGAGGATCGCGCCGCGCACAGTGGTGAGCTTAGCCAGTTGATTAAGGAACAAGAGGCTGACCGCTACCGTGATCACGTTAGCGATAACCATCGTCCACACCATGGAGAAAGTCAGGACAAGGTGCTTGTCGAGCATGTCCAAACCAGGCCGGAGCCCTTGAATCAAGAACGCGCCGAGAAGAATGGCCATGGCTGCGCTCCCTGGAATGCCGAAGGCAATGGTAGGGATCAGCGAACCTCCTTCCTTGGAGTTATTGGCCGCGCCAGGCCCCAAAACTCCGCGCACATCACCTTTGCCAAACCCGCTGCGCTCAGTCGCATCACGAGCGCTTTGCGCCGCATGGCCGTAGGCGATCCACTGGGCGACGCTGCCTCCTAACCCTGGCATGATGCCAATGAATGTTCCGGCAAGGCTGCATCGGACCGTGAGCCAGAAATGGCGAAAGGTGTCCTTCACTCCCTCCATGACGCCGCTATTTAGGTTCCCTTGAGGCAGCTCTCCGGCAATCGATGTCCCTCGGACTGCCAAGTCGATAATCTCCGGCATAGCGAAGAGCCCTATGATGAGTGGAACAATCGCGACGCCGTCCCAAAGATAGAGCTGGTCGAAAGTGAAGCGCTCGATCCCGGCTTGGGGATCTAAGCCAACCAAGGCAATGAGAAGGCCCAAAAGACCCCCAAGAAAACCACGAATCATGGCTCGGCCGCCCTGGCCGCTCAAAGAGGAAATAAACGAGATGCCCATAACGGCCAGCATAAAAAGCTCCGGGGCGCCGAAGATCAGGACCAATGGGCGCATGATCGGAATCGAGATGGCCAGGGCGAAGGCGCCGATTATGGCGCCGACGAGCGAACTCATGAGCGCCGCTCCCAGTGCCCTGCCGGCCTCGCCTTTTTTGGCCATGGCATGGCCGTCCAGGATCGTTGCTGCGGCGCTGCCCTCTCCGGGAACCCCGAAAAGAATGGAGGTGATATCTCCGGTCGTAGCGGTCACCGAGTGCATCCCCAAGAGAAAGGCAAAAGCCTCGACCGGGGTCATGTCATAGATGAAGGGGAGCATCAGGGCGAGTGTGGTAAGGCCGCCGATACCTGGAAGCAGCCCCACCCAGAAACCTACGGCGATGCCAATGAGCATGAAGCTGAAGGTCTTCCATTGAAGCACCGCGAGAAAACCAGCGACAAAGGCTTCTACCACGATTCAGCCCTCGAGTCAGTTCGTCGTTCCTGATTGCCCTTATAAGACCGTTAATAAGGATACCGTATCGAATGCAATCCAACTCTTACCGTACTTCGTGGTTTTAAGGCAAGCGCTAAAAAAGGC
>JAUYIB010000025.1 GCA_030688425.1 Candidatus Omnitrophota bacterium
GTATTTCTTAAGGTTATAGGCCATCGCCGACAGTTGCATGCACTTGTTGGCCTGTGCCAGCCCCAGCGTGTTTACCTTGCCCATGCCCATAAACTGGGTGAGCGTCCCGAAGACCGGTTCCACCGTGCTCTGCCGTTTGCCTTTCATATACCTGCCCCGTGGGCTGTTGACCCGGGCAATGTTACGTTCATATTCCTCTCGATATGCTGTTATGTTGATGCGTTTTTCGTGTGACTTGCCGATGCACTTGGCCTTGATGGGACAGCCCTTGCAATCGCTCCGCCTGGTGAAATAGTTATCCTTGAGCGTTCCCTTTTCCAGTTTCTGCTTGCGGAAGGTCACCTTTTTTCCCTGTGGGCACAGCCAGTAATTGCCATCCTCGCTATATGTAAAACCTTCCGGCCCTCCCTTATAGGTCCCGTGGGGCGGGATAAAGCTCTTGATGCCCTGCCCTTCAAGAAACGCATAGTTCTCGCCGCTGCTGTAGCCCGTGTCGGCCACGCAGTTTTCCCAGACCAGACCTTGTTTCCATAGCCGCCGTTTTAATCGCTGTACAATGTCCGGCAATTGCTGGTTGTCCTTGCCATCCGCGTGATAGGCCCTTATATCGCTGATCACGTGATGGGCGGTGTCCACACTGAGCTGGCTCAGGTAATTGAGCTTTCTTGCCTTGCCGGGCTTTACGCTGATGCGCGCATCGGGATCGGTGGGGCTGTAATGGGTCTTGTTGCTGGTGTAGCGGCTGCCCTTGTTACCGGCACCGGGGCGCTGGTCCTGGTCCTTGGCCCATTTTTGGTTGCGGCTCTTTATTTCCTGTAGCTCGGTACTGCTGGCCGAGAGGTTCTGTTGGTCATTGGGTGCCTTATTTGTCTTTGTCTGCCGCAGGGGCTTCTGCCTGTCCCCGGCACTGATATGGCGGAGCTTGCGAAGGTGCGCCTCCAGTTCTTCCTCGGGGACCTTCAATTCCAGGCTGTCCATAGAGGCATTGGCCTTTACCGGGGCGCTGTCCACCGCTTGGGTATGGCCGCTGACCATCCCGGCATCCACGCAAAGGGTGAAGACCTTCGTGAACACTGTCTCGAAGACATCCTCCGGAAACAGTTGCCGCGTGCGGCTGATGGTGGAGTGCCAGGGCAGTTCCTCGTCTATGCCGTAGCCCAGAAAGTAGAGGATGTCCAGGCGCATCCCGCAATGGTCAACGAGCCTGCGGTCACTGGTAATGTTCTCCAGGTAGCCCACTAAGCAAATCTTAAAAAAGACCACGGGATCTATGCTTTTTTGCCCGCTCTGTCCGTAGAATTTGTTGGTAAGTGGATAAAGGAAATCCAGATTGACTGCCTCTTTTAACCTGCGATAAAAATTTTCGCTTGATACCCTGTCACTTAGTTTAAAGCTTGTGAAGAGTTTTTCCTGATAGTTTTTCTTTCCTTGCATAGGCATGAAATTAATAAATTTCTGCTTTTTATGCAAGCATTTTCTATATTTGATGAGGTAGTTGTGCAACAGGCACA
>JAUYIB010000026.1 GCA_030688425.1 Candidatus Omnitrophota bacterium
TTCCTACTGCCAAGATCCCAAACTGGCCGAACCGGATCCTCACTGGTACAGCGGAGACCAATTTAATGTTAATTTGCTTAACAATAGTCCGGTCAGAGACAAAGGAATCATCTTGACCGGCGTGTCGAATCTTGATTATAATGGATTTAATAGAGGTTCAGTTTGGGATTTCGGGGCATTGGAATTTGGCTCTGTTCCGACTTCCGGAGTCCTTCAAGTTTGCGGCAATGGCACTGTCGAAGGGGCCGAGTTGTGTGATGACGGCAACCTGGTTAATGGAGACGGTTGCAGCAGTATTTGCCTCACAGAGCTTGGTGTTGTCAACGGTGTCTGCGGTTCCAGCAACAACAGCTGCAGTGCCGGGACCTTGAATGATACGGTTGATACCACGACCAATTATTTGTGGAACTGTGTGGGGTCGAACGGCGGGGTGACGGATTCCTGCAGTTTAGCGAAGCCGGTTGTTGTTGATGGTGTCTGCGGGACGACGAACAACAGCTGTCCCGCCGGGACGTTGAGCGACACGGCGGATACTTCGGCCGATTATTTGTGGAGTTGCGTAGGGTCGAACGGCGGGGTGACGGCATCCTGCAGTCTGGCGAAGTCGGTCCCTGTTGACGGCGCCTGCGGGACGACGAACAACAGCTGTACCGCAGGGACGTTGAGCGACACGGCGGACACCAGGACCAATTATTTGTGGAATTGTGCAGGCTTAAGCGGCGGAGCTACGGCGTTCTGTTCATTGCCCCTTTCCATTTGCGGGAACGGGGTTAAAGAAGGAACGGAAATTTGCGATGATGGCAACCTGATCAATAACGACGGTTGCAACAGTCTTTGCAAAAAAGAATACTGCGGAAATGGCGTTGTTGAGGGACCCGAGCAGTGCGATGACGGCAATTGGATTAACGGGGATGGTTGCAGCGCGCTGTGTAAGCTCGAGGGTTTTATCTGCGGGAACGGCATCAAAGAAGGCGCCGAGATTTGCGATGACGGCAACCTGATTAACAACGATGGTTGCAACAGTCTTTGCAAAAAGGAATACTGTGGAAATGGCGTTGTTGAGGGACCCGAGCAGTGCGATGACGGCAACTGGATTAACGGGGATGGTTGCAGCGCGCTGTGTAAGTCCGAGGGTTTTGTATGCGGGAACGGCATCAAAGAAGGCGCCGAGATTTGCGACGACGGCAACCTGATCAATAACGACGGCTGCAACAGTCTTTGCAAAAAGGAATACTGCGGTAACGGGATCGTCGAAGGTAAGGAACAGTGCGACGACGGCAACTGGCTCAATAGGGATGGTTGCAGCGCGCTGTGTAAGCTCGAGGGCCCTGGCTGCGGCAACGGCGTGCTTGAGGGGACTGAGCAATGCGATGACGGGAATCTCCTGAGCGGTGACGGTTGTAGCAGTTTTTGCGTAAAGGAAGCCCCGGTTTGCGGGAACGGCAAACTTGAGGGGGCCGAGCAATGCGATGACGGGAACCTCCTGAGTGGTGACGGTTGTAGCAGCGCGTGCACGCCAGAGCTTGTGCAGGTGTGCGGGAACGGGATCAAGGAAGGTTTCGAGATTTGCGACGACGGCAACCTGATCAATAACGACGGCTGCAACAGTCTTTGCAAAAAGGAATACTGCGGTAACGGGATCGTCGAAGGTAAGGAACAGTGCGACGACGGGAATTGGAAAAACAGGGACGGCTGCAGCGCTGTCTGTAAAAAAGAGAGAGGTAAATGAATTGTTCCAGAATTAGGGGTTTCTCCTCGGTCATTGGCTTTATCGCTTTTATTTTCTTCGCAGATTCGGCCTGGAGCGCGACCTATTATGTCCGCCCCGATGGCGGGACCGCAACCCAGTGCACAGGACTTGCGGACGCCCCCTATCCCGGCACAGGCACAGGCAAAGCTTGCGCCTTCTCCCATCCATTCTGGGCCCACGCGCCCTCAAAGCATCCTACCAAATTGAAAGGCGGCGACACTCTCATTATTGACGGTTCGAATAAGGCACAATATATGATGGGTTATGGT
>JAUYIB010000027.1 GCA_030688425.1 Candidatus Omnitrophota bacterium
TTCCTACTGCCAAGATCCCAAACTGGCCGAACCGGATCCTCACTGGTACAGCGGAGACCAATTTAATGTTAATTTGCTTAACAATAGTCCGGTCAGAGACAAAGGAATCATCTTGACCGGCGTGTCGAATCTTGATTATAACAATTTTAGCAGGGATTCGGTTTGGGACATTGGGGCCCTGGAATTCGGTTCCGTGGCCACGGACCAACCGCAGGAACAAACGCAAGAGCCGCAGCCAACATGCGCGGATGACATTTCCCTTTGCTCCGGGCAGT
Source organism: Candidatus Omnitrophota bacterium (assembly GCA_030688425.1). Classification (NCBI taxonomy): domain Bacteria; kingdom Pseudomonadati; phylum Candidatus Omnitrophota; species Candidatus Omnitrophota bacterium. The sequence continues at coordinate 276 of JAUYIB010000027.1, forward strand.
CGGACTGCACGGCGAACGGTCACTATTGGTACAACAATAGCTGTCACACTGCCGCCGCGACGTGCGCGGACGGGATCCAGTATTGCACAACGCAATCGGCTTGCACGGCCCAGGGATATTATTGGTATAACAACTCCTGCCATTCGGCGGCCGCAAGCTGCGCGGACGGGATTCAGTATTGCACGACGCAGTCTTCCTGCACGGGACAGGGGTATTATTGGTATAACAATTCCTGCCATGCGGCGACCGCAAGTTGTGCAGACAGCATTCAGTATTGCACGACGCAGTTGGACTGCACGGGGCAGGGGTATTACTGGTATGGCAATGTCTGTCATTCCTCTGCGCCGACCTGCGCAGATGGAATCCAGTACTGCACCAAGCGATCAGATTGCGTGAGCCAAGGATATTCTTGGTATGATAATTCCTGCCATGCCACCGGCCCAACCTGTGCGGATGATATCCTTTATTGCACAACGCAATCTGCGTGTACGGGGCAGGGGCATTATTGGTATAACAGCGCTTGTCAGGCGTCAGCGCCGACGTGCGCGGATAATATCCAATATTGCACGAAGAACCAGGACTGCACGGCTCAGGGGTATTATTGGTATGCCAATAGTTGTAACCTGACCCCGCAGGCTCAGCCGCCCAAGCCCTCGCAGTCAACGCCATCGGCTACAGGGGACACCCCTGCGCCGCAGTCTCCGGGGAACAATTCCAATACCCAGCAAAATCAATCCTCCCAGACGCCGGAGCCTTCAACCGAGACCATCCCTACTCATTCGCCGGAATCCGAGCAATCCTCTCAGGATTCCTTGAGCGATGCCAAGAAAAATGAGGTCAAGGAGGATCAATCCGACGTGTCCTCTCAGGATTCCTTGAACGATACCAAGAAGAATGAGGGCAAGAAGGATGATTTCGACGTGTCCTCCAGGGGCGAATCGTCGCGTCCGGAACAATCGCAGTCGCAGGATACCTCGACAGCTACCCCAACCTCATCGGATAGCGGTCATGTCAAATCCGGGAAGTCCGGTGGGTCTGGTGGCGGCTCCGGCACAACGGCTGGAAGTTCTTCCTCTCCGTCAGGATCTCTGGGTTCCATTGGCCCGGCTTTGGATGACTCAGCGGCCAGAACCCCCCGCACGGCAAGACCCGCCAGGACAACGACCGCCAAGTCCGGCCCGGCGGTTTCTGCGCCGTCAACCAGCACCATCGGGGAAACGCCTTTGACACTCGCCGCCAAGGCCGAGACAGCGGCCCAGGCAGCTCAGCCATTGAACGTTCAGCCCCAGCCAAAAATCGGCAAGCTCGCCTCGCTTTACAAAGCCGATGCTTCGGGGGCAGGAGAATCTGCGGGGCACCAGGCGGGTTTGTCAGGATCCGAGGGGGAGAGTACGTCGGAATCCTCCGAAACCTCGGTCCAGGAGAAAAAAGCCGAAAAAGCAAAGCCGCAGTATCCCGCCCTTCAGCAGGCCATTGACGGTTTTTGGGCGAAAGTGAAGAGTTGGTTCACTGGCAAGAAAGCCCCGTAAGGAGTCCTTGGCCTATGTCGAAGTTTTCCCTCAAGGGCAAAACTGGCTTTACCCTCATTGAACTCCTCTGCGCCGTTTTCATCCTCTCGGTCGGCATCGCCGGGGTCCTTCTCTTTTTTTCCAATTCTATGCTGTCATCGGGTTACGCGTGGGACATGACGGTAGGCACGTCCCATGCGGAATACCTTTTGGAAGAAATGCAGACGAAAGAGACCCTCGCGGATATTACACGGACAGACTGGCCGAACTGGGCCCAGCAGCAGGGGCTGGCCACATTGCCCCAGGAATCGTTTCAGGTCGTTTATCTGAACGCCGTCCAGGATCCTTTGGAGATTGAGGTCCAGGTCAACTGGGTCCGCAAGGGCAGGAACAGCAATGTCGTCCTTAAAACAAAAATGACAAAACAGCCATGAAACGCCGGAGCGCTTTCACCCTGGTTGAGACCATGATCGCGGCGGTGATCTTTTCTTTTATCATCGCCGGGACTTACGGTGCGTTTATGGTCGGCAACAGGGCGTGGATCTACTATAACGAGCACACCGCGCTCAAGCAGGAAACCCGCCGGGGCATGATTTTCATGATGAACGAACTTCGCGAGGCCAAGAACATCCTGATCGTCAAGGAGGAGGGGCGGCTGAGGATCAATTTTTATCGTCCCGGAGTTGGCAATGTCTCTTTCCTCTGGGCCGGGGACGGCGACCAGGCCGGACGTATCCTGCGGGTCGAGCAGGATAAGACCAGGATCCTGGCGAAACAGATCACGGCGCTTTCGTTCAAACAGTTTCCCGATGCCATTCTGATTGACATCAAGAGCACCAAGGTTTTCCCCGGGGGGAAGGAACCGGTTTCCGTCCGGCTTCGCGCCAAAGTGGCCCTGCGGGCGAAAACGGGAATCATGAAAGCCCCGGGTTAGGAGTCCAGTGATGCGATTGAGAACTGACAACCGGGGGTCCGCGTTCATCATCGCCTACATCGTGCTTTTTGCCCTGGTGACGCTTTGTTCCGGGGTTGCGCTTTTGAATTTCAGCGAGATCCATCATTCCCGCCGCTACTACGATTCCACCGCCGCTTTTTGGCTCGCCGAGGCCGGGGTCAATACCTTCTTCAAAGATCCGTCTCTGTTGGGGGAAAGGGTTTCAACGACCATCCCTTTCGGCCGGGGGATGATCCATCTTCGCCGGGATGATTCCGATCCCCGGGTCCGGAAGATCATCTCCAACGGGCTTGTTTCCGGCAGCCGCAGGAGCATCCAGGTCGAGTTGCCGGCCAGGGCTCCGGAGGTGTTCGAGAGCACTATTTCCGCGAAAGGAGATCTGGAGATCACAGGCAAAAAAGTTTCCCTGGCGGTTAACGGCCGGCTGCGGTTGAGCGGGAAGGTCAACAATGGCGCCAGTTATTCGAGCGTCCTTCTGGAGGATAAGCAAGAAGGGGCCAAGGCAAAAACCGTCACGATGACCTATCCCGACGCCAATAACAACGGCAGGGCCGATGAATTCAATGACTTTGTGGCGTTCAACCGGAACCTGGTTGAGAGTTATCCCCGGGAAGAAGTTGTCTATATCAAGGGGAATTCGACGTACACGGTTATGCCGCACGGTTCTCTCAAGGGAAAAAAAATTGTTTATGTGGAAGGCGGCAAGGGCGCAGGCAATGTTGTGATCCAATACGTCGGCGAGTGGGGGAAGGGGGAGAACATCACGATCATCTCCACCGGGACGGTCACGCTGAATCACGCCGGTTCGACCAAGGATGAAGGACAGATGAACGTCATTGCCTGGGAGGGGTACAACGAAACGGCGCTTTTGCCGGGCCGCCATAACGGGATCATTTATACTCACGGTACGGCGAATTTTTTTGACATCCACGACACCTCTGTGACCAACGGCGCGGTCGCGGCCAACGACGGTATCAAGATCGGAGAGGTCTGGTCGACCAAGACCTTCAATTATTTCGACCCGCGCAGCGGCGGGGCCGTCCCTCCCGGGTTCGAGGGGTTGGTCGGCGGAGGGACCACAGGGTACATTCTCGTGCCGGTCTCGTGGAGGGAGATTTGATGGGACCGCTCGACAGGCGCCATTACGCTGGCATCGTTTTCGGCGGGTTGGTGGTTTTTTTGCTGATGAACGGCGTCATTCATAAATCCATCAGCACGTCAGGCCCGGCCGTTCCAGCCCCGGAGCCGGCGGACCCCGTTCCCGGGAAGGGAACTGCCGACGGGGAGGGGGCCAAGAAACGCCTTGTGCCCGATGACCCGGCGAAGTATGCCATCACCGCTTACCAGGAGAGGCCCGGTTTTAAGAATCAGGCGCAATGGGACAGCGACGTCCGCCGGTCGTTGTCCGCCGCCGACTGGAAAACCGTTACCGAAAAGAATCCGGCATTGACGGATCCGACCCATCGGCAGGACGAACTCGCGGAACGCCGGGCGAGGATCGATGAGCGTATCAAGGTGTATGAAAAGTTGGCCCTTGACCGTCCCAAGGACGCAGAAGTCCGCCGTCAACTGCAATCTCTTTACATGCTCCGGGCCACGCTGACCGTCCTCGAGGAAAAAAACCGCCGCTGATTTCTCTCCCCGCGCTGGCGTGTGGCCCTGACCTGAAGAATATCCGCTTTCCTTCTTGAAGAACCCCCATCAGTTCGCTTATAATCTTTACGAAAGACCATGACTTCTCCCAAATTTCATCCACAGAGCGTTTTCATGTATCACGGTATCATCGCCGGAAGCGGCGACGTCCCGCCGGGCCGTGAGCCGGGCGCTGACCGTTACGATGTCCCTCTGCAGACATTTTCCCGACAGATGCAATGGTTGAAAGACAGCGGGTGTTCCGTATCTTTGGCCGGTCCGGACACCCCGTCCGCGCCTGTCGTCATCACGTTTGACGATGGGGAAATGAATAATTTTACCCGCGCCTTAAATGTCCTGAGAGGGCTGGGATTCCCGGCGTATTTTTTCGTCACGGTCAACCGCGTGGGCGCTCAGGGGTATATGGGGTGGGGCGAGCTCTCGGAGCTTGCCAGGGCCGGAATGGCGGTGGGTTCGCACGGCTTGACCCACCGGATACTGACGGGGTTGCCGGACGCGGAGTTGAAATCCGAGTTGGAGGAGTCCCGGTGTGTTCTTGAAGGACGATTAGGGATCGCCGTGAAGGATTTTTCCGTTCCCCGAGGATTTTATGACGAAAAGGTCGTCGAGGCGGCCATGGCCGCCGGTTACCAGAAGATTTTTGTTTCCGAGTCCGCTCCCCATCACCCGCGTTGCGTCGGGCGCGTCGCTGTCCAGTCCTCCTGGTCCCAGAAAAGATTTGAAATGGCCGTCGAAGGGAAGGTCCCTGCAGGCGAGAAAGTTTTCAACATATGCAAGGAAACCTGCAAAGCCGTGCTGGGCGGCGCCGGATATGACCGGCTGCGCAGCGCGCTGCTGAAGGGTCCATCGCGATGATTGTTTTTTTGGTTTTTCTTTTTTTGATCGTCTATTGTTACGCCGGGTATCCGCTGGCCGTCTGGGCGGTTTCCCAAATTTTTGAAAAGCCTGTCCGGAAGTCGCCGATCTGTCCCGATATCGCGATTGTTGTTGCGGCCTGGAACGAGCAGGATGTCATGGAGCAAAAAATTCGGAACCTTCTCTCTCTGGATTATCCGGTTCAAAAAATGGAGATTTGGATCGGTTCCGATGGATCCACAGACAGGACAGAAGACATTGTCCGGTCTTTCTCCGATGACCGGGTGAAGCTCCTGGCCGGTCGTGACCGGCGTGGGAAACCGGCCATGCTCAACGATGTCATGTCCCGCGTTCAGGCGGAGATCGTGGTGTTCACCGACGCCAGGCAAACCTTTGATCCGCAGACCGTCCGCGAACTGGTCGCCAATTTTTCCGATCCCTCCGTCGGGTGCGCGAGCGGGGAATTGATGTTCCGCGAAAAGGAGGGGGCGACCGCCAAAGGCGTCAATCTGTATTGGAATTACGAGAAATTTTTGCGCAGATGCGAGAGCCGGATCCATTCGATCCTGGGCGCGACGGGCGCGATCTATGCCATCCGACGTTCGTTATTTTCGCCGGTGCCGGACCAGGTGGTCCTGGACGACATGTTCGTCCCATTCCAGATCATCCGCCGGGGTTACCGGTCGGTCTTTGACGAAACGGCCAAGGCGTACGACGACGTGGCGGCCAATTCCCAGGAGGAGCACCGGCGCAAGGCGAGGACCCTATTTGGAAATTATCAAATCTTCGGGCTGTTCCCCGATCTTTTTTTCCCCTGGCGAAGCCCCATCGCCATCCAGCTTTTTTCCCATAAGTTTTTGCGGGTGGTGGCGCCGTTTTTATTGATTGCCATTTTCGTGTTGAATCTTTTTCTCCTGGATTCTCTTCTGATGCGGGCGGTGGCCGTCCTCCAGATAGTTTTTTACACCATGGCCTTGACAGGCGGCTTGGCAAGGAATCGGAATTGTGGTATTCTTAGTGGCCTTTCGCGGCTTTGTTATGCGCCGTATGTATTTTGCCTGCTCAATTTTTCTGCGGTGATCGGTTTTTTGCGATTCGTCGGTTCGAAACAGCAGGTGACGTGGCAAAAAGCGCGCGATATCGACGGCAGGGAGAAATAATGACAAGCACGGCCATCAAATTGAAGACGTTTTTCGGCAAATATTACCAGGCCATTGCGATTGCTTTCTTTTTCCTGTGGAGCTACGGCCCCGTTTTGATCTGGATGTGGGACCGGTGGTTTCAGCGGGACTCTTATTACAGCCACGGGATCCTTGTCCCGTTTGTTTCCGCATACCTGCTCTGGCAGAAGAGGGAGGAGTTGGCCAAGATTCCCTGGACGGGGTCTCCGTGGGGAATCCGGCTGATCCTGCTGGGGGCTTTTTTTTACGCCGTGAATTCGCTGTTCCGGATTTATTTTTCCTCGGCGTTCTCAATGTTTGTGGTGCTTTTTGGCCTCATTTTGCATTTCTTCGGGCCGAGGATGCTGAGGGCCGTCCTGTTCCCGCTGTGTTTTTTGTTTTTCATGTTCCCTCTTCCCCTGGTCGTGATCGTCAACATCAGTTTTAAGATGAAGTTGTTTGCTGCCTCCATCGCGACATATCTTCTCAATCAGATGGGGCTTTATGCGGTTCAACAGGGCAGCATCATCAAGATGAACAGCGCCAACATCATCGTGGACGACGTGTGCAGCGGGTTGCGCTCCCTGATCTCTTTGATGGCCTTGGGGAGTATTTTTGCTTACTGGATCACGGGCCCGATGTATAAACGGATCCTGCTGTTTTTGACCACGATCCCGATCGCGGTCATCACCAATGTCTGCCGTGTTGTTTTTTTGTCGACGATCAGTGAAATTTGGGGCCCCCAGTATACGATCGGGCTGATCCACGATATCACCGGGTATTTGGTTTTTGCCTTGGCTTTTGTCATGTTTTATATGCTGGCGAAATTGCTGGAATAATATGAGGCGACGATGAGCGGATCTAAATATCTAAAAAAAAGGAATGCTTATCTGTTGATCTGTCTTTTGTTTTTGGCTGTTGGTTCATTTTCTTGGAACCTGTTTTTCCGGGAGCACTGGCAAGTGGATACGGTGAACATTCATCGTTTCCCTCGGCAGATCCAAGGCTGGGAGTCCCAGGATTTAAAGATTTCGGAAGACGAATATGCGATCCTGGAAACGCGGAATGTTTTCACCCGGCGTTACAGCGGCCCCAAGGGCGAGATCGTTTATTTGATGATGGTTTATTCGCAGCATAACCGCAAGGTTTCTCATCCTCCGGAAATTTGTTATACCGGTAGCGGGGCCACAATCCTGAGCAACGAACCCGCAGTCATGGATTTTCCCCCGTATCAAGGCAAGGTTCGAGCTAACCGGTTGTTCATTGAGCAGGGCAACACGGAGCAGGTCATGTACTACTTGTTCAAGGTGGGGGATGACTTGACTTCCAATTATTGGAAACAGCAGATTTTGGTTGCCTGGAAGACGTTGTTCGGGCAGCCATCCAGCAGTGCTTTGATCAGGATTTCCTCAACCGTTGACCGGGACGGCCCTGCCAAAGCCATCAATTCCATTGAAAGTTTTGCGCGGATCTTTTCTCCCCTTCTCAAAGAATATCTCCCGTAATTTCCCCTGCATTGCCGTAGCGCCAATTCTCAATTTACTATTCAAATTTTATGATTAACATTTGCAACGCGATGTTGAATTGAATCGACATCGCTGTGTCCGTCTATGTCAGTATATGTCTGGGTATGTATACTTAAAAATTAGCTTTTCGCGCTTATGCACCATAAAGCATTTTATCTGAAGCAGTTATACAATGCTTTATAAGTAAATATTGTTTTTTAAAGAATATGGTTGGCACGGTATTTGCTGCATTGTTAGTGTGCTCAAGGGCACAAATTTTATCGAAAGGGCAGGTATTGGATAATGAGAAAAATGCGGCGAAAATTGTTGCGAATGATCGGTTTGCTGAGCGTTATTGCGGGGTGCGCTGTCTTCATGGCGGCTATGAGTCATGCCCTTTTAGATCCGGCTTTTGCCAGCAAGCAGGCGGGTGTCGGGTTGGAATCTGCTTCTCTGGAACCTGGGTCTTCCAATGACTGGAACGCAAAACCCAGAGGGCGAGCCCCGGAACCTTCAACAATGGTGCTTTTCGGTAGCGGTTTTATGGGAATGCTGGTGTCGTTTGTCCGCAGGATTTACCTGGTGGCGAAGCGTGGGATGGACATTGCGATCTCCATCACCGCGCTTATTTTGCTGTCCCCATTATTTTTGTTGGCGGCTATTTTGATCAAATGCACCTCCCGGGGGCCTGTTCTTTACACCCAAACCCGCGTTGGCAAGGAAGGCAGGCTTTTTGAGATTTATAAATTTCGGACGATGCGTGTTGATGCCGAAAAACACACTGGGGCTGTTTGGGCCTCCAAAAACGATTCGCGGCTGATCCCATCGGGTAAGTTCCTTCGTTTGACCAGGATTGACGAGATCCCTCAGTTCTTTAACGTTCTCCGGGGGGAAATGAGTTTTGTCGGCCCCCGCCCTGAGCGTCCGATGTTCGTCGAGAAATTAAGAAAAGAAATTTCGGATTATGAAAAACGCCTGGCCGTGAAGCCGGGGATCACCGGTATGGCGCAGGTTTGGCATAAATACGATGAGACCGTTGCCGATGTTCGCAAAAAGATCAAATATGATATCCTCTACATCAAAAGGTTGTCATTGTGGACGGATTTTGTGATTTTTTTGAGAACGTTCCGCGTGGTTTTGACTGGCCAGGGAGCCAGATAATATATAAAAATGGGCCCATGATGGGCCAAAACACAAAACGGGGGAGAAATGAAAACATTCACAGCTAAAACAATGAACTTCCTGATTCTCTCGGTGTTGTTGCCGGTCGTTTACGGCTGCAATGGGGGAAGCGGCGGCGGGTCTGCCTCTTTAGGCAGTCTTTTTGCCGGTGGCTCTCCTAGCGGCTCGAGCACCGGATCCACCAGCGGATCCGTGGGATCAGGCGGCGGAGATGCCTTGGCGTCAATTCAAAACCCCGAACCGGCGACCATGATGTTGATCGGCGGGGGGGTAGCGGCCATGGCGTATCTGCGCAGCAGAGTTCGTTAAATTTTAATCCTTTTCTACGATTGTCAAATCTTATGGGGGAGATGTTTGTAAAAAAAAGGACGGGCCTTGGCCTGTCCTTTTTTTTGCCAACTCTGGCCTGACGGATGTCTGGAAGTTGATCAAGGGAGCGTGATTGCCGGCAGAAAAAAATGATTATTATTTTGACAGGTTTCCCTCTTGCGTGGTAGTATTACCGTAACTTATTGAAATTACGTTAGTTAAGGTTTCTATTCTTCATGACTCAGAAATCATACAACCCGCAAAAACAGCCTGTCTTCATTTTAAGTTCATCTTTTAACGCGCTCCTGCGTCATCCCCAGATTCTCTTCCCTTTTTCAATTTTGGCATTCATTCAGTTGTTGATTCTTGAGTTAATTTTTTTTGCCCCTCGTTATCCTTTGTCCGGTTTTTTTGCGCCCGTCATTTCCCGGTTGGAGGGAGAGGTTTTCCTGCATTACCCGTTCAATTTCGCCCTTATGGCGAAATGGTCTCAGGCCCTTCAGCCGTTGATATATGTGATCTTTGGGAGTTTTTTTCTCGGGATGATGGTCCTGATCATTGATGAAGTTAATGCCGGCCGCGAGATCGATTTGAAGGCTGTTGTGAAATCTACGGCGAAGGTGTATATCCACCTTTTCTTGGTGACTTTGTTCTCGGCGATTCTGGTGCTGGTTCTTTTTGATTTTTATGGAGGAGGGATGCTTCTGGCCCGTCAGTTTTTGTCATCGGCCAAGGTCCCGGAGATACTCGGAAAGGTTTTGGGAGCGGCCTTGCCTTACTTCAGCATTCTGATCCCGGTTGTGGTCACGACCCTCTTGGCCTTTGTTGTCCCGGCGATCGTTATTGACAGAAAAAAGGTTTTGTCGGCCTGCGTGACGAATTTTCAGATTTTATGGGGGGCATCCGGGTTCGTTTTTTGGATTGTTTTGCTCCCGGTCTTGTTGTATGTCCCGTTCCTGTTATTGCGATCGAGCCGTGACGCCTTTCAAGCGTATTTTATCCCTGAGATCGGGGGGATGGTTGTGGCGGCGAGCATTCTCGTCCTGCTGTTTGTGGAAGCCCTGCAGTACACCGCCATCACGACGTTCTATCTTTTGCAAAAGGGACGGTGATGAAGAAGATTCTCATCGTGTTGGGCAGTATCATGGCGGGGCTTTTTATTGTTCTTTCTCTTGCGGACCGCAGCGATTATAAAGTCGAGAAGCAGTTATGGCGGATTCAAAGACAATTTGACGCCATCGCCGCTGATCCCAAGGTCGTTCCTGCACGGAAATTCGACAGCGTGGCCGGGAAGTACCAAAAGTTGATTCACGCGTATCCTCGTTCGCCCTTGGTCCCGAAGATTTATATTCAGATCGCGAAAATCTATGTTCTGAGGGAAGATTGGCCGTTGGCCCGGGAAAATTTTCAGAAGGCCCTGTCAGCCGCTCCGAAGACCGATACCGGCGGCGAGGCGCTCTTTGGCATAGGCAAGACGTATGAAAAGGAAGGCCGTTGGACGGAAGCCGTTGAAACATACCGGGAAGTCATGCACGGTTTTCCTGAAACGGAGATTGGGCTGAACATCCCGTTGTATATTGCCGAGTATTATCTCCAGCAGGGGAGCGCGCCCGCATATCAGGAGGCTTTGCAGGACGCCGTTGATTTTTATCGGACGATAGCCCGGGACCAGTCCAAGTCTTCCAGGCAATTCGCGGCGCTGGGGAAACTTGTCCTGGCCTATATGGCCTTGGAGCGCTGGCAGGAAGCCGTGGACACGTTGTCCGGGATCCTTTTGGATTATGCCTCGGAAGAACACTTGAGCGTCCAGCGCGCGGGATTGATCGTCAAAGCCATCAATAACGTTTCGATCATGAAGCTGGGGGACTACAATAGGCCGGTCGCGGTTTATGAAAAATTCATGGAGATCAATCCCGAGCATCCCTTGAATCCGGTTCTGCGGGACATGATCAAGGCGCTCAAACAATTGGAGAAGAGAGAGGGACTCGAACAGCCGGTCCCGGGACCATGATGGAAAATACGGGCGAGAAAAATAACGCTTTTGGGGACCAATCCGGCCTTTTTCGGCAGATCAGCGATATTTGCGCGGCGGTCAATGCCGTCAGGAACGGCAAAGAACTGCTGGAGGTGTCCTTGAGCGAAACGCTGGCTCTCTTTGGCGCGCAACGGGGGTCCATATTCATCCTGAAGGAGAATGGAAAGGACCTGATCCTTAAAACGGCCCGCGGCATGGAAGTCAAGGAAAGGGTTGAAATTGTCAAGCGTTTGGGGGAAGGGGTTGTCGGTCAGGTTGCCGTCACCAAAAAGCCCATCGTTGTTGACGACATTGCCAAGGACCAGCGTTTTTCCAATTTTAAGGCGAGAAAGAGTTACCGGACCCCGTCGTTCATCTGCGCGCCGCTGTTGATCAAGGACAAGCTTATTGGGGTCATCAATATTTCCGACAAGGCCTCCGGGCAGAAATTCAGCCCGCAGGAGCTTCAATTGCTGGACTTTCTTTCAAGCCAGATCGCGTTGAACTATCGCCGGATCGAGTTATACCAGAAATTCAAAACGGTCATCAAGGAATCACAGACACTCAAAAATGAGCTGGGGAAATCCAGCCTGGAAACCACGATCCTCAAGCGGCAGGTTGTTTTGCAGGAAAAGCTCGCCAGCATCGGCAAGCTGGCCGGCGGCATCGCCCACGAGTTTAATAATCCGTTGGACGGGGTGTTGCGTTACACGAATCTTTGTCTGGAGCATGTGCGGGAGGATGAGGTCGTTCGGGGATACCTTCTGGAGATCAAGCACGGTTTGAACCGCATGGCCGAGATCGTCCGGAGCCTTTTGGCTTGTTCACGCCAGGTGGAGACCGCCGGCAAGAAAATCGGCCCAAATGAGGCCGCGGAAAACGCTTTGAAGGCCCTGCAAACGGAAATCATTCACAAGGATATTCAGGTTGAGACGCGGCTTCAGGACGGCCTGCCGCAACTGGTGGATTTCGGCCTGGAAAGGGTTTTGCAGAATTTGATCCGGAACGCCATCGACGCCATGAACGATCATGGGCGGATTTTTATCGCCACATCGCGAAAGAGCGGCGAGGTTTTGATCGAAGTGGTCGACACAGGGACCGGTATCTCCCGGGAATCGATGGAGAGGATTTTTGAACCGTTTTATACGACCAAGGATATTGACAAGGGATGCGGCCTGGGGCTCACCATTGTGAGCGAGATCGTCAAGAGCTATAACGGCCAGATCCATGTGGAAAGCGCCGTCAACCAGGGGACGAAATTCGCCGTTACGATCCCCGTGAAATCCAATGAACAATCCTAAAGAGCGCAACAGCAAAATTGACATCCTCGTTGTGGACGACGAGCCCCTGATTCGAGAATCCCTCTATGAGATCCTCCGGATCGACGGTTATCGGGCTTATATGGCCTCAAGCGGGGAGGAGGCGTTGACTCTCTTGGGCCGGCAAAAAATCGACATCGTCCTCACCGACCTGAAACTGCCCAAAATGGACGGGCTGGAACTGTTAACGAAAATCAAAGCCGCGCACCCGGAAACGGAAGTGATCATGATCACCGGCTACGGCACTATCGAAACCGCCGTGGACACCATGAGAAAAGGAGCCTTTGATTATGTGACCAAGCCGGTCAATGACAACGAGATCAAGATCATCATCGACAAGATTGTCGATAAAAAGGCGATAGTCGAGGAGAACAAAAGCCTGCGGCAACTGATCGCCCAGGTCAACCGCAGTTCGCTGTGTGACATGATTGGCTCCAGCGAGAGCATGCAGCGGGTCTACCACGTTATCGATTCGGTGGCCAGTTCCAACGCAACGATTCTGATCAGCGGGGAAAGCGGAACGGGAAAGGGCCTTGTGGCCCGGGCGATCCATAGCCTGGATCAGAATCGTAAAGACAAACCGTTTGTTGAGGTCAGCTGCGGGGCTTTGTCGGAAACCCTGCTGGAAAGCGAACTTTTCGGGCACGTGAAAGGGGCCTTTACCGGCGCCATCAAGGACAAAGAGGGCCGTTTTGAGTTTGCCAGGGGCGGGACCATTTTTTTGGATGAAATCGACGCCTTTTCCCCGAATTTGCAGGTGAAGCTCCTGCGCGTGCTGCAGGACGGGATTATTGAGAGGGTGGGGGACAACGCTCCGCGCAAGGCAGATGTCCGGATCATTGTCGCCACGAACCAGTCGCTTTCGGACCTTGTGTCGAAAGGGAAATTCCGTGGGGACTTGTATTATCGCATCAATGTCATTTCGATTCAGCTGCCGGCCCTGCGGGAGCGGAAGGAAGATATAGACGTTCTTGTCCGGCATTTTCTCGAGAGGTATAGCCGCGATAATAAAAAGAAAATCACGGGGATCGCCGAGGATGTCCGTAAGGTTTTTTTGGAATACCATTGGCCCGGGAACGTCCGCGAGCTTGAAAACGCCATTGAAGGCGCGGTGATCATGGTCAAGACCGGGATAATCAATCGCTGGGATATCCCGAATTTCGGGAAGTTTGAGTCAGCTCCGGCGGTGACCTCGGCCAACCCGGATGGATGGCCGCTGAAGAAGGTCATGGAGCAGCCGGAAAAGGACTTGATCCTGACAGTCCTTAAAGATTGCCATTGGAACCGCAATAAGGCCGCTGAGGCCCTCGGGATTAACCGGACAACGCTTTATAACAAGATGAAAAAATACGAAATTTCTTTTCATAAACCCGGCCGTTAAGGCGGGCAGGGTGGAGCCGAATATGACCCCGAAACAATTGGTTGAGGAATTGATCGAGAAGGACAAATGGGCCGAATTTTTGAGGCGGTTCATCGATGTCTTGAAGATCAATCTTTTTGTCGTGGATCATGAGGGGAAGATGCTTGTGCCGCCGTATCGCAACGGGGACCGGCGCAAATTTCAGAACGACCTCCTGGTGGAATCGTTTGGCTTCGATTTTTCAGGAAAGGGGAAGGAATTTTTTCAGAAATTCGACAAGCAGGGACCCTATTGGGAGGCCTCCAGCCCGTTTGACATGCGGATTTACGCCGTTCCTGTCTCTGTCGAGGGAAAGACGTTCGCCTACACTTTGGTGGGTCCCGTGATCCTGAACCGGCGGCTTGAGGCCGCCGAATATGTGGCCCTGGCCCAGCAGCAAAAAGTCAGCCCGGAGCCGCTGGTGGACGCCATGAATGAGGTTCGCGTTGTCTCTTTTGTTACGATGAAGGCAATTTTGGACCTTTTGTCCGAAGTCATCAAGGATGTGGTCGAGTTGAGTTTGGAACGGCGCAAACTGCATGAGACGCGCTTCAACCGTGAGATTCTTCCTAAGGAAATTACCGATGCGGCCCAGGAAATGTATAAATCCATCCATGAGGACGAGCTCCTGGTGACCATCCTGGATGTGGCGTTGAATTTGACCCGCGCTGAGTGCGGCTCCATCATGCTCCTGGACGAAAAGACAGGGGAGCTGGCGATCAAGGTTTCGCGCGGCCTTGGCAAAGGTGCTTGCGGCGCCCGCGTCAAGATGGGGGAAGGGGTGGCCGGTGTCGCTGCGCAGGAAAACACGCCATTTTTGATCTCGGGTGTCCAGGGGGACAACCGTATCAAGCATCTTCTCAAGAGACCGGAAATCAAGACGGCTGTCGTCATGCCGTTGACCACGCAAGACCGCGTTTTTGGCGTTTTGAATCTGCATGCCAAGAGTGAGGATAACAGCATTGAAGCCGGCATGGAAAGCCTCCAGAATTTCGGCCGCCTGGTTACCGCCGCTATGAACAGTTTTTAGCGACTCGCAGTTCCCGCCTGTTTTTCGTTACAAATCCGTAAAAAAACAAAAAAATTACGCCGTAGAGAGCAATATAATGTATATTATTTATGAGCAGGTGCTAATTATTAATGGGTGGTTATTATGAGCATATGCTCATAATATCGTGCGGGTATATCGCGAGTTGGTCTTGAGGGAGACGGCATGGGGCAAGGACGACCGAAGAAGGTCAGGTACATTCAAAATATGCCGCAGGTGCTTCAATTCAGCCCCCGGGGGAAGCCGGGGCGGCCTGAAGAAGTTGGGCTTTCTATCGATGAATTTGAGGCCCTGAAGCTTTCGGACCACCAGGGCTTTAGCCAGGCCCAGGGTGCCCAGGCGATGAAGCTATCCAGGCCAAGTTTTGGGCGTCTTGTCCGGGGGGCCCGCCGTAAGGTCGCGGACGCCCTGGCTAACGGCAAGATCATCAAGATCTACCCGGGCGATGCGCAGGTGGGCGTTCGCAAGGTCGACTTTCGGCTGGATTCTTTTCAGGAGGACTTGGCAAAGTTTAATGCCCAGACAAAGAAGGTCCTGAGGGCCGCAAAGAGCGCATCCGCAGCCCGACGCGCGCAGACACCCGCAGGCGCAACCCCTAAAGACATGTTTTAGGGGGGATTATTTGATTATACATTAACTTCTTATAATATATGTTATGTAAACTACATGGAGTTTGGATAAATGGTCTAATGCCTTGATTCCAGCGGGTTTGCTGCCTTTTGCGTTTTAGTCAATGCGTTGTGGCCAAACTTACTTATATTCTATTCGTGTATGTGATCTTCCCTGTTTTTGACGAATCTCTGCAGAATTGCTCGGCCTCTGTTGTTTTTTGACATCTTGAGCCGAGAAAGAAAAAAGCCAGGGTAAATATGAAATTTACCCTGGCTTTTTAGCATTCTGAAGGGATTTTTGTTACTTGAGCGTCAGGACATCCGGCTTCCTTTGTTGGGGACTCATGGCTTCTACGGATTCTGTGTCAATTTCGATAAGGACAAAATTGGGGTCTTCCAGGCTGGTGAAATACTGCCGGAGCATCGGGATATTATACCAAACCTGCTGTTTTTTGTCTTTGTTTTCGCTGATTTTGGCCTTGCCGGAGATCCTGGCAAAGCACATTTTGCGGTCAATATAGCACATCTCCACCTGGGGATTCTGGCTGATTTGGCTGATGGTGCGCGAATGCGCTAAAACGGCCAGTAAAAGATTGCCGTCCTCATCCAAATATGGCATCATGGGCCTGGCCTTGGGCTGGCCGCCGTCCACGGTCGCCAGCACCCCAAAACCGGCATCTTTGATCAAGTCGATCACTTCCTGTTTTTGCATACTTTTAACCTCCGGTCTTTGGCTTTGCCGATGCCTTTTTGTCCTTGAATTTTGCGGTCCCGACCCATTCGGTGTTGAGGGTTGAAATGATTTCCGCGGCTATAGACACGGCGATTTCTTCCGGTGTCTGGGAACCGATATCAATGCCGGCCGGGATCCGGATCCGGGCGAGTTTTTTCTGATCATAACCCATGCCTTTCAGCCGGTTGAAAAACTTGATTTTTTTGGCCTTGCTGGAAATGACCCCCACATAAGCGGCCGGAGAATCAATGACGGTTTTGAGGCATTCAAAGTCATATTCGTTCCCCTGGGTCACGATCATGACGCAACTGTCCTGAGTTACCGGGATGCGAGCCAATTCCTTGGCATGGTTTCCCAGAAAAATTTCATCCGCGTGCGGGAATCGGCTCTTATTTGCGTATTCCTTGCGGTCATCGATGATGGTCACTTTGAAGTTCATCATTTTTCCGATCACGGACAACGGCAGCGCGATGTGTCCGGCCCCGCAAATGACAAGATTTTTAACGCCTGCGAAGGGTTCGATGAAGACCTTGATCTGCCCCCCGCAAACCGACTGTCCCTCCTGTCCGAAATAATCATAAGTGACCACGGCCGGCTGGCGGGTCTTGATGGCCTTTTGGCATTCCAGGACGGTGGCTTTTTCATTTCTGCCGCCGCCGATGCTTCCGACCAGGGTCCCATCCTGGAGAACGACCATTTTGGCCCCGGCCTTGCGCGGAGTTCCCTTCAGGGTGCTTTCCACCACCGTGGCAAAGGCATAACTTTGTCCCTTTTGGGCGGCCTCGTAGGCCTTTTTGATCACGGGATCCATGGTTTGTTTTTGAGGGAAAATGAGGGTTATTTTTTGAGATATGCGCGGATGATTTTCTGCTCTTCCACGGGGCGGTCATTGGCCCCGGTTTCCGTATTGGCGATCCGCTCGACAACGTAATAGCCGTCAACAACCTCGCCGAAAATCGTATAATTCATGTTGAGTTCGGGCCGGGGCGCCACGGTAATGAAGAATTGGCTGGCGTTCGTGTCGGGGCCGGCGTTGGCCATGGCCAAAATTCCTGGTTTGTCAAACCCAGCCTTGGAGGAAACTTCGTTCGGAAATGTCTTGCCCCAGATGCTTTGCCCGCCACGCCCGTTTCCGGTGGGGTCGCCCCCCTGGATCATAAAACCAGCGATGACCCTGTGAAAAAGGACGCCGTCATAATACCCCTTTTCGGCCAATTTGACGAAATTTTGCGTCGCTTTCGGCGCAATTTGCGGATTGAGCTTCAGTTCAATGACCCCTTTGTTGGTCTCAAGGACAACAATTGGAGTTTTTTGGGCACAGGCCGCGCATAAAAAAATGATCGCGAAAACAGCGGGATAAAAAGCGGGAGTATTTTGCTTAAGCATCTTTTTTGTTTTCGGGATCATCCGGGACCTCGTTTGCTTTTGACGTGTTATCGGGGATTTCCTGTTTCTGATCTGCGTCCCCTTTCTCTGGTGCTTTTTCTGTCTTCTCGGCATGCTGAGGGTTTTCAGCCTGGGCATTCTCCGGCCCGGTGTCAGTGTTTGGTTTTGGATCTTCTGCCAGAATGTCGGGGGCTAATGAAACCGTGACCGGCTCCCCGGGATCTTCCTGGCCGCTCTTTTGAGCGGGGTCGTCAACGATCACTTCAGAGAAAACCGGTGGGGACTCTTGGGGACTGTTATCCGTTTTGGGTGCAGCCTCCTCCCCTGCTGTTGTTTTGGCGGGAGGAGCAGGCAGAGGTTCTTTATTTTCAATCAGTTCTGGCTTGGCAAGGGTCGGCGGCATGATTTCGGTTGGGAGCGGAGATTCTTCGGAATCCTGTGGAAGGGCTTCTTTCCTGAGTGCAGATTCCCCAGGCGGTTCAGCCGGAGACTTGATTGCAGCGGATTCCTGCGGGCGATGATCTGGCCCTGTTGTTTCCGGCGTTTTCGGAGCTTCTTCCTCTGTCATTGCGGGGTGATCCTCGGTCTTTGTCGTGTCGGATGGCTGCGGAGGTGGCTCGGAAGATTCCGGAGACAGGACGACTTCTGCGACTGAGTTTGATGGGCTATCGGCTACAGCAGGAATGGCGGCGGGAGCCGGCGGCTCTTCATTGATAACGGGCTCTGTTTGCGTAGGAGTCTCCGGTTCTGTGTTTTTCGGTTGTAGCTCGTTTTCCGGGGAGACGTGTCCGTCCTTTTTGAGCTGGTCCACAACGGCGTTGATCTTGAGGTTTTTTTCCTGGATGAGTTTCTCCTGCCCCTGGATTTTTTCCTCCAGCTCCCCGATCTTTTTTTGCCTCAACTGGATCTGGCCCTGGGCTTCCTTGATTTCCTCTTCTTTGGCGAGGATGTTTTTTTCGAGCGTTTTGATGTTTTCCTCAAGCTGGTTAACCCTCTTCAGATAGGAGTTGCCTTCGGTCTGGGCTGCGGTCAACTGAACTTCCAGCTCGCGGCATTTGTCTTTGGAATCCTTGAGTTCTTTTTCCAAGAGGTCTTTGACTTTGTTGAAATCCTTGCGGTGCTTGACTTCATTGGACAGGGCCTTTTCAGATTTTTCCAGGTCTTGGCTTTTTTCCTGAAAAAGGGCGTCGAGTTTTTGGTATTTTTCAATGAGTTCGGAATGCTTTTTCTCAAGCTCGTCGTGGCGGAGGGCCAGATCGGACTCGGTCTCAACGGAGTTTTTGTCTGAAAAGGACCGTGTGTCGAGGCGCAAGGCCGCTGTCCCTGTGGACGGCGTGGGAGAATTGATGGGCGGCAGAGACGGCTGCTGCATGACTTGCGGTTGCTCCTTGAAGATCTTCCGCTGGAGAGTCCCGAAAATCTTGGGGATGGTGATTGTTTTTGACTCGGAAGAGGGTTTCAGCGCTTCCTCTCCAAGCCCGAGTTTTTTAAGGATGGCCGCAGAGGTGACGCTTTCTTTGGGTTGGCCTTCAGCGGAAGGTTCCTGCGGCTGCTGTTTTTTTTCCGACCACATCAGCCAAGCCACAATCCCGAGTCCGAGAGCGATGACGCCAATCCCGATGTAAAACGGTAGCAAGGTCTGTCTCCGAATCGTTTATCCCGGTCAAAGCGGTGTTTGACAAGCGCACCCGGGAATTTATAATAGGTGTATGATTTCCTGCGTTTTGCTATCCGCGGGGTTGAGTTCCCGCTTCGGATCGCCCAAGGCCCTGGCCCCCTGGATCGGGGGCCAGACCGTCATCGGGCATCTCCAGTCGCTCCTATTGTCCTCTTCCATCGACGAGATCATTGTCGTAGTGGGCGCTGGCGCCGAGAACGTCCGGCCTCATGTATTAAAGCACAAAAAAATTCGTATTGTCTATAACAAAGATTATATTCTCGGCCAGACATCGTCGTTCCGGGCTGCATTGCCCCACTGCTCTCCGGCCGCCGAAGCTGTTTTCCTTCTTCCTGTGGATTTTCCTGCCATCCAGTGTGGCACATTGCAATCGTTGATCGCGGCGTTCCATCAGCAAAAGCCCCTGATTCTGGTGCCTGTTCACGAGGGCCGTCGGGGCCACCCCCCCCTGTTTCGTGCGGACTTGTTATCGGAATTCTTGGCCTTGGGAGACGATTGCGGGATTAACAGCGTTCTGCATCGGTATGAAACGGATGTCGTGGATTTTTCGGTCAACGATGAAGGCGTTTTGGTGACCTTTAACACTCCGGAGGAATTCCGGCAAATCAGGGAGCGGGCTGCTCCTGAGGGACCTGCTGGAACGAAATAACGGTGGCCGTGAAGCTCGTGCGGATATTCCCGTTGGCCAGGAATTTTTTTAAGCCCGTTTTTTCCTCCGTCCCCCCTTTGCCGTTTTTGGTGATGTTGGTGATGGCGTCTCCGCCCAAAACACCCGCTTCTTTTTTCAACTGCTCAATGACCGCCGGCATTTTTTGGCGCCGCTCGGCGTTGACCGTGACGAATCCGACGACCTCATGCGGCCGGTCCACGGCTTCCAGATAAACGACTTCGGTCGCGGATTTCTTGGGGGGATGATAATTGAACGTGACTTCCTCGGAGTTGACGTGATACAGGCTGCAGCCTGCGGCTCCCAAAACGCAGAGGAACAATAAAAGTTTACTTTTCATGGGGATCCTCATCTTTCTTTTAAGTTCCGTGTTCTGATTCCTCTTTTTCCTTCAAAGCTTTGATGATCTTGGCCGGGGTGATGGGCAGGTCCTTGATCCTCACTCCGACGGCGTCTTCAATGGCGTTGGCGATGGCGGCGGACGTCGGCAGAAGCGAGGCCTCCCCCATCCCCTTGGCGCCGAACGGCCCTTCGGGGTCGTTGGTTTCCACGAGGATCGTTTCCATCGGCGGCATTCCGATTGACCGCGGCAGGCGGTAATTGGCGAAGTTGGGGTTTACCACGCGGCCGTTGCGGAACTGCAGGTCCTCGTAAAACGTGTACCCGATTCCCATGGCCAGAGATCCTTCGATCTGGGCCTCGACGGACTGCGGGTTGATCGCCTTGCCGATGTCGTGGGCGTCCCACATCTTGATGATCTTGACCTCTCCGGTCTCGGTATTGACCTCCACTTCGGCGATCTGCGCCTCGAATCCGTAACTTCCTGAAACGTTCCCTTCCCCTGTCCGGAAGTCCACAGGCGTTGTCTTGGGGTTATAGCTGCCCCGTCCGATGATCTGCCGGCCGTAGTTGAACGAGTAGCAGAGCTCCAGGGCCTTGTCGAAATTCATCAGTTTGATTTTGTCCTTCAAATGGAAAACCTGCTCGGCCTCGATGTCCAGATCGTTGATGTCGATCTTCAATTCTTCGGAAACGACCTGAAGAATTTGCATCTTGGCGTCTTTGCCGGCGCGCAGGGCGGCGTTGCCGGAAATGAAGGTCACGCGGCTGGCAAAGCTTCCGGTGTCGAACGGCGTGATCTCTGTGTCTCCGGAACGGCACTTGATGCGTTCGTATTTGACGCCGAGCGCGTGGGCCGCGATCTGGGACAGAGCCGTGTTGGACCCCTGGCCGGTGTCGGCCGCTCCTGTGAATAAATACACCGACCCGTCCTCTTCGACCTTCACGATGGCGCCTGCCGATTCGTGGGATTTGTACATTTTGGAGCCCATGACGTCGGCGGCGATCCCGATCCCCACACCGCGGCGGAGTTTTCCGGTTTTGTGGTAATCCGGGTTGCCGCGTTTTTTTGTCCATTCGGCGGCGGAAGAGGCCTTTTCGATGCACTCCTTGAGGCCGTTAGTGGTCAAAAGCATTTTATTCACGGTGACCATGTTGGGGGTCGTGATATTGCGAAGGCGGAAATCGATCGGGTCCAGGCCGAGGTCCTTGGCCACGAGGTCCATGTGCGATTCGATGGCCCAGCCGGACTGCACCCCTCCGAACCCGCGCATGGCGCCGCTGATCGGGGTATTGGTGTAAACGCGGTAGCCGGTGATCCGGAAATGCTGGATTTTGTAGACCATGAAGATGCGCATGATGGCGGCCGCCAGGACCGTCGGGCCGTAACTGCAGTAGGCCCCCCCGTCCGCGATGACCTCTCCGGCGATGGCCGTGAGGATCCCGTCCTTGGTCGTTCCTGTTTTGATGGTGTAATGCATGGCGTGCTTGCGACGGGAAAAAGAAAATTCTTCTTCACGGTCATAGCAGATTTTGACGGGCAGCCCGCCGGCTTTTTTGGACAGCAGACAGGCGGAGAAATCCATAGGCAGCATTTCCAGCTTGCCGCCGAATCCCCCCCCCACCGCGAGTTTGATCACTCGCACGTCGTTCAAGTCCATGCGCAGGGTTTTCGCCAAGGCCTCCCTGGCCTTGAAAGGCGCCTGGCTGGAGGACCACAGGGTGATTTTATTGGTAAAGGTTTCCCATTGTCCAACGCACACATGGGGCTCCAGGGCGGCCATGGCCGCGGCTGAGGCGTAAAATTTGTCTTCGCGCACGTGGTAGGATTCTTTAAAAGCCCTTTCCACGTTGCCGAAATTGACCGGCAGGATGACGCCGATGTTGTTGAGCGCTTCATGGATCTGCGGGGCGCCGGGTTTCATCGCCTCCAGCATGTCTGTTACGGACGGAAGGATTTCGTATTCGACCTTGACGAGTTTCACGGCCCTTTCCGCGGTCTCTTCATCCACGGCGGCGATTGCCCCGATCTCATCGCCGATGTAGCGCACCTTTTCATTTTCCAGCGGCAGTTGGTCGACCGTGTGGGGAAAGAAATATTCGTTGGACCCGAATTTGATGTTGTAGGTGTCCTTGGCGGTGACCACGGCTTTGACGCCGGGGAGTTTTTCCGCTTCGGACGTGTCGATGCGCAGGATCTTCGCGTGCGGGTGCTCGCTGCGGATCATTTTGCCGATCAGCATGCCGGGCAGGTTCAGATCAAAAACATACTTGGTCTGGCCCGTGACGATGCCGCGGCCGTCGATGCGGGGCACACTTTTCCCAACGGGATTGAGGTTGACGCGGTCTGTGGATGAATTGACGGATGTGCTCATCTTTATGACTTTTCTTACCCTTGCAAAGGAACGGGGCGAACCCATTCGCTTCACTCAGGGTGGTTTGGCCCAGGAGGGCCAAACCATTAACCCCGGCGGTTTGCCCTGCCAAGCGATGAGGGCACAGCCGGGGGGACGGTTAACCGGACTTTTGCCCGGAGGTTTTCAGGTATTCTTCGTAGGTCATGCCCTTGGTCATGGTGTTCTTGAATTTGTCCTTGACCCCTTCCTCTTCTGGCCCGGGATGGCGGCCGTGTTTCATCCAGTCCCCGGCTTTGCGGACAGCGTCAAAAATTTTCGGATACCCGGCGCAGCGGCAGATGTTCCCGTCCAGGGCGTACTCAATCTCTTCCTGGGACGGCTGCGTGTTTTTTTCCAGCAAGGCCTTGGCCGACATGACCATGCCGGGGATGCAGAACCCGCATTGGACGGCCCCGTAATCGAGGAACGCCTGCTGGACCGGATGCAGCTTGTCCCCTTCAGCCAGGCCTTCGATCGTCGTGATCTCCTCCCCTGCCATGTCGCAGGCCAGGGTGATGCATGACAGGACGGCCTTGCCGTTCACCTGCACGGTGCAGGTGCCGCACTCGCTTTCCTCGCAGGCGGTCTTGGTCCCGGTCAGGCCGATGGTGTCCCGCAGGACCTCCAGCAGGGTTTCGTGGCCCTTGAGGTCGAGGTCAAATTTGCGTTTATTGATGGTCAGGGTGGTCGCGGCCATGTCAGTGGGTTCTCCGCTTTTCGAGGAGCTCTTCCAGCATGCTTTTGATACTCACGCGGAACATGTGTTTTTTGTAATCGTCGCTTCTCTTATCGTAAATGTTAACGTCCAAATGGTCAAGCGCTTCCTTGGCGATTCCCTCGCGGGCCTCTGCGGAGTTAAGGAATTTTTCCAGGACCAAGTCCCGTTGGGCGAAGGCGGTGCCGCTGTTGACGGTCACGCGGGTGTCCGCGAAACGGTCCCCCTGGAAATGGGCCCGGATGCAAACGGCCAGCAGCGGGATGTCCACGTGCATGGTTTTCCTCACGCGGCGATAGGCGATCCTGGCGTTTTTGTCCCGCGGGATGGTGACGTGGGTGAAAATTTTGTCGGTCTTGGCGTTATTTTTGAAAAAATCGTCGGCTGACATAACGACCGATTTCCCGTCGGCCCCCACAAAATGCATCTGCGCGTCCAGGGCGATCATCACGGCCCCCATTTCCGTCCAGGTGTAACGGCAGGTCAGGTTGCCGCCGACCGTGGCCATGTTCCGGATTGGGTTGGTCGAGATGTTGCGGCAGACCGTATGCAGGATTTCAAAATTGTCCTCCAGCAGCGGTGAATCAAAGAGGTCGTTGATGATGGTCATCGCCCGGATCGTGAGCTGTTTTTCATCCGCCTCGATCCCCCTGAGCTCGTCAACCTTGCGCAGGCTGATTACATGCTGCGGGGTTTTGGTCCCCTTTTTCTTTAAAAGTTTAAGACTGTTGAGCAAAAAGGTCCCCCCTGCCAGGATTTTGACGTCCGGAAGGGACGCTGCCAGCTGGGACGCTTCCGCGGAGGTTTTCGGGCTATGAAAGGTTAAGGGATTTAATAGCATGACGCCTGTAATAGCTGAATTAACTGGACTTGCGATAAAAATAGTAAAATTTTACTATGCGCAACAGTATAACAAAAAAACCGGTTTTTGCAAGAAAAATTCCAGGAAAACTACATTTTTCTGTCCGGGACGGGCGGGTTGCCGGAAGTCTTCAAATCATCCAAGACAATTTCCACAACAGCCGCGTCCCAGCCATGTGAAGCAATTTCCGCTCTCAAGGCCTCCCTGCCCTGACCCAGAAGCTGTGGCCGGCCGCGCAGATAGTCTTTGAGGATTTCCATATTAAAGATCTGGTGGCGGTTCAGGCGCCATCTCAGGGGTTTTTCGCTGACGGCCCGGTTTCTCAGAAACGCCAGCAGTCCCAGCAGCAATGGGAGAAGCAAAATGGAAACGGCGCTGTAAAAATGATACTCCGTGGATTGACCCAAAAGGTACGGGGAGGTATCCCAGAAGACGTCAAAAACATAATGCGCGACGATGACCGCAACGATCCCGTGACGAAGATAGACCCAGGACAAGAACAGCCCCAGGCAAAAAATTTCAAAGCTGCGGAACCACATGGGGTAGACTAGGTACCCGCTGTGGCCGTAGCCCCAGATAACGCAGGAGATGATGCAGGCCAGGACCGTGTTCCGCAGGTATTTTTTCCCAAGACTGATCCCGAACATCCGGAACATGATTTCCTCCGGGAAACTGGCCCCCACGCCGATGATCAAGGCCGACAAGACCGGCAGGTAGCTGGACGACAGCCGGGCCATCCATGCGTATTCGATCCAGACGCCCAGATACCGTTGCCCGTATTCGTACAAGGCCGACTGGATGCCGATCATGATCGCGGCGAACATGTATCCCAGGATCACCGTCCTGCTGAATTCTCTGGAGAAAATCGTCGTGCGGATATAGTGCAGGAAGGCCCCCTCCTTTTTGTGGGGGAAAATCTGGTAGTGCAGGGCTTCCCCCGCGAGCAAGGGCATGATGATGCCGATGGTGGCGATAAAGACGTCCAGGATGAGATTGGAGAAATGTTGCCACAAGTACGAATTGAATGAGGATGTCGTCGGGTAATGGAACAGAGTGCTCTGGAATTCGTTGAGGTGTCCCAGGATTGTCAGGGTAAAGAGGACCAGGGTCAGCAGGATTACGAAAGGTTTGACGCAGTGCATCACCAAGTTATTTTTGTGCAACAGGACGAAAAAGACGGCCGCGGCCAGAAGCCCGTAATAAACGATCCGGAAAATGACGGAGAGATTTCGGCCGATGTCCTGGCTGGAGCTCAATTTCCGGTTGAACTGGTCTGGCAGCAGGAGTTTCTGCTTGTAGAAATTCATGACCTCCCCGCCTGAGACCGTGATGCCGGAGATCAGGATCGCCCCCCCGTTGTCTTCGATACGGCTCCAGGGGATATAAACGCCCTCCTTTTCCCAAGTGAAGAAAAATTCGATCCTGTTGTCAAACGTGGTGCGCAGGTGGGAATGGAGTTTGTAGCTTTCCGGAAGGTAACCGAATTTTTTCTGCAGATACTGGAACGCTTGTTCCCGGGAGGCGTCCTCGTTCACCTCCGGACGGGACGCGCTGGCATCTATCCTCCGCTGATAGCCGGTGACCTCTCCTGTCGCGGCGCTAACCGAGACCTGATACTCTTCGGTCTGCTTTTCCTTGTAGTAACGCACTTTCCAGAAGAACAATTCATAATTGTGCTCTTTGAAGAATTCCAGCTCTTTTTTAAAGCCGACGGCTTTTTGCAGATATTGGTCGGCGGCGATGGCCGCGACAAAGACCGATGCGCGCCGGTAGCCGGACATGTCCAGCCCCCGGTCCTCTTTGAGAAAGCGGTCGGCGATTTCAACGGCTTGGGGACGGTCGACGGAGAGATCGATGAACGAGAGCTGAGGATAGGTGAACGTCACCCAGATGACGGCGCCGATCAAGGCGAGCAGAAAGATTTGGAGCCAGACGATTTTTTTCATCGGCATGTTTTCACAGAAGATGGATGACTTCCTTGG
Source organism: Candidatus Omnitrophota bacterium (assembly GCA_030688425.1). Taxonomy (NCBI): domain Bacteria; kingdom Pseudomonadati; phylum Candidatus Omnitrophota; species Candidatus Omnitrophota bacterium. The sequence goes on from JAUYIB010000027.1 coordinate 26,552, forward strand.
GCAGGCGGTTTAATTCCTGCGTCCCGAGGATCTTGATGGACCACCGCAGAAGCTGAAGTTTTTGTTTGAGGCGCGTGTTGGGCTCGGTGATGTTGGCCAGCCGCCGGCGCGACAGGAACAGGACCTTGCGCAGGGTCGTAAAAACGATCCTCGCCTCGGTGGCCCGCTCGTGGCCGAGGGTGAGTCCGTTAAGGCTTTCGTAGGCCAGTTCGTTGACCGCCGAATTGTAATGATCGAGTTTTTGGATCAGGGCCGGGACCATGGTCTTGTAATAGCGGTAACGGTCCATCCGGCAGAGGGCGTGCATGATCTCCACCTGCACGAAGGGCGAGTCCGTCAGGTTCAGCCGGCGCAGGAGATTTTTCTCAACGATCTTTTTTCCCGGATAGAAAATTTCATCAAGGTATTTTGTTCTCAAGACCCGGATCGCGGCGGCCAGTTTCATGCCATCGAGGCTTTCATCCTGGATCATGGCCAGGATGGTCTCAAGGTTCTCTTTGCTGAAGTTGGCGGTATAGCCGTCGAGCATCAGTTTGTCGTTGAAGATCGCCTGGTCGGGAATGGCATCTTCGGCCCTTCCCGTTTTTCCTGGCCAGATCGTCAGGAGCGACATCAGCGCGCAGAGGCAAAGGCATTTATTCACCGGGGTGCTGCGGAGCATCATGGCCTTTGTTCGACCTCCAGCGAGAAATCCACGGCCGAGGGAGAATGGGTCAGCGCCCCGACCGAGATCCGGTCAACGCCGGTGCGGGCGATGGCCCGCACGCTTTTGAGCGTGATGCCGCCGGACGCCTCCAGTAGGCACTTTTTGCGCAGCCGGTCCCGGAGCCGGACGGCCCGGCGCAGCTGGGCCGGCGTCATGTTGTCCAGCAGGATCATGTCGGCTCCCGCTGCCAGGGCCTCGCTCAGCTGTCCCAGGGTCTCGATTTCGATCTCAACGGGTTTGGAAGTTTTTCTGCGGACTTCGCGGATCATGTGCGGATAGCTGTGGTGTTTAGCGGTTTTCAGATGATTGTCCTTGATCAGGACCATGTCGCTCAAATCCCGTCGGTGGTTGGTGCCCCCGCCGCAGCGGACAGCCATTTTTTCAAGGTCTCTCAAGCCCGGCAGGGTTTTGCGGGTGTCGAGGATTTTGGCCTTGCTGGGACCGGCTTGTTTCACAAACCGGCGGGTCAGAGTGGCGATCCCGGACAGGTGCGAAAGGATGTTGAGGGCGGTCCTCTCCCCTGCCAGGATGGCGCGGGTTTGGCCCGTCAATTTGAGGATCTTTTGGTTCTTTTTGACCGCGCGGCCGTCCCGCGTGGAAATTTGGATCTTCATCGACGGGTCGAGCCGCCGGAAGACCATGGCCGCGACAGCCAGCCCGCAGACGACGGCGTCATGTTTGGCGATGACGGCCGCGGACGAACGCTGGGACACGGGGATCAGGCTGCGGCTTGTGACGTCCGCAAAGGCGGCATCCTCGTTCAGCGCCCGGTTAATCAGTTGTCGCAATGTTTGTTTCATAGAGATTTTTGGTTCGGTTGCGATTATAGCCCCCCACCGGGGATGATGCAAGGTCAATGACTCAAATTCCGGATGACGCCGTCAAGCTCCTGGATCTTGCCAGTGAGCGCGGCCAGCCGTTCCTGTTCCTTTTTCACCACATCATGGGGCGCCTTGGCCAGGAAGCTCTGGTTAGCGAGGCGGCCGGAGAGGCCGGCTGAGTCTTTTTTGAACTGGGCGATCTGCTCGAGGATGCGCCGTTTTTCTTTTTCCACGTCGATAACATCCCCCAGCGGCAGGGCGAATTTGATGCCTCCCGTAATGCCGGTCGCGGCATTTTTTAATCCTGCAAGGTTGTCCGGGGAGACGACGGGATTTATTCTGCCCAGGTTCTGCAGTATCTCTTTTGTTTGATCGAACAAGCGCTGGTGCGCCTTTGCGCCGGCGGCGAAATGGCAGTCCAAAACCTGCTGAGGCTTGATGTTCCACTGGACCTTGAGGTTGCGGATGCCGGAGACAAGGTCAATAATGGTCTGCATGCTGTCTTCCGTCGGGCTGTCGATCAGCCCGGGCTTGGCCTCCGGCCAGGGCTGGACGGCCAGGCAGTCCTTGCTGATCCCCAGATGGGCCCAGATTTCCTCGGTGACAAACGGCAGGAACGGATGCATCATGCGCACGGATTTTTCAAGAATGGCAAACGTGATCTTCTGGACGGCCGGATCGCTGAACCGGCCCTTGATCATTTCCAGATACCAGTCGCAGAAATTTTTCCAGAAGAAATCGTAGATCAGGTTTTCGGCCTCGGAGAACCGGTAATTGTCGATGGCACGGTCGACCTCGGCCAGGGTGGAATAGAATTTGGAAACGATCCACCGCGTCGGCAGGTCCGAAGTTCTGACTGAGGCGTCGTTCTCAAGATCGATGTTCCTCTCTCCTTCCGGAAGAGAGACGTTCATCAACACCAGCCGCGACGCGTTCCAGATTTTGTTGGCGAAATTGCGGCCGACCTCGAATTTTTCCTTTGAGATGTAAAGGTCTTGGCCGGAATTGACGATGAGGCTGAAGCGCAGGGCGTCTGCGCCGTATTCCCCGATGATCTCCAGCGGGTCGATGGCGTTGCCGAGAGATTTGGACATCTTCCGCCCCTGGGCGTCGCGCACCGTGCCGTGGATGTAAACGTCCGAGAACGGGATGTCGCCCATGAATTCTATTCCCGCCATGATCATCCTCGCCACCCAGAAAAAAATGATTTCCGATGCCGTGAACAGCGAATTCGTGGGGTAAAAATATTCCAAATCCTTCTTCTGCTGACTTCTGACATCTGACTTCTGACTGCCCTCCGGCCATCCGAACGTGGCAAAGGGCCAAAGCCAGGAGGAAAACCAGGTGTCCAGCACATCCTCATCCTGTTTCAGTTGTAAGGAACCGCAATGCGGGCACTTGGCCGGGGCCTGGTCAGCGACAATCGGTTCGGAACATTTTTTCTCACCGTCGCAGTACCAGACCGGGATCCGGTGCCCCCACCAGATTTGCCGGGAAATACACCAGTCGCGGATTTCCTCCATCCAGTTGGTGTAGACCTTGGTCCAGCGTTCCGGGTAGAATTTGATCTTCCCGTCCTTGACCGCCTTGAGGGCGGGTTGGGCCAGGGGCTTCATTTTGACAAACCACTGTTTGGATAGGTAGGGTTCCACAACCGTGTGGCAGCGGTAACAATGGCCTACGGCGTGGGCATGCTGATCCATTTTTTCCAGAAAATTCGCTTCTTTAAGGGCCTCAAGCACTTTGGCGCGGGCCTTGAAGCGGTCCATATCCTTGAACGGACCGGCGTTTTCATTGAGCCGGGCGTCCGGGTGCATGATATTGATGAATTCCAACTTGTGCCTCTGTCCCATCTGGAAGTCGTTGGGATCGTGGGCCGGGGTCACTTTGACCACGCCGGTCCCGAATTCGGGGTTGACGAAATCATCTGCGATGATATTGATCTCGCGGTTCAACAGCGGCAAGACCAGGGTTTTGCCGATCAATTTTTTGTAACGGGGGTCGTTGGGATGAACGGCCACGGCGGTGTCGCCCAGCATGGTCTCGGGGCGGGTGGTGGCCACGATGACGAATTTTTGGAGATCGTCCTTGAACGGATAGCGGATGTGGTAAAGCGAGCCGTTGACATTTTTGTGTTCCGCCTCTTCGTCCGACAGCGCGGTCTGGCAGCGCGGACACCAGTTGATGATATACTGGCCGCGATAGACGAGGCCCTTTTTGTACAGAGCGATAAAAACATGCCGGACCGCTCCGCTGTAATCGTCGTCCATGGTGAACCGCGTGCGGGGCCAGTCGCAGGAAGCGCCGAGCTGTTTGAGCTGGTTGATGATCGTGTCCCCGTACTGTTTTTTCCAGTCCCAGAGGCGGGTGAGCATCTCTTCCCGGCCGATGTCGTGGCGGGTCTTCCCCTCTTTCGCCAGCTGTTTTTCAACGACGTTCTGCGTGGCGATCCCCGCGTGGTCAGTCCCGGGCATCCAGCAGGCCTCGAAGCCCTGCATGCGTTTGTAACGGATCAAGATATCCTGCAGGGTGTTGTTCAGGGCGTGGCCCATGTGCAGGATCCCGGTGACGTTCGGCGGTGGGATGACGATGCTGTACGGTTTTTTCCCATCCCTGGGTTCGGCGTGGAAAATGCCGTTGTCTTCCCAGTGCCGGCGCCATTTGGCCTCGACGTCTTTGAAGCTGAATCGTGTGGAGAGGTCGTTCATGATTTTTAAAAAAGTCACAAGGCCACAAAGCCACACGTCACACGAGGGCATGTGACTTTGTGACGTGTGACCCTGTGACCTATTTTTTGGTATCCTTGAGTAATTTATACTCGACGCTGTCCACCAGGGCCTCCCAGCTGGCCTCGATGATGTTCTCATGCACGCCGACCGTGGTCCAGGAATTGGAATCGTCCTGGGACTCGATGAGGACGCGCACCTTGGCGGCTGTTCCTGCCTGGGTGTCCAGGACGCGGACTTTGTAGTCTGACAGATGCATGGACTTGATGCCGGGATAAAATTTCTCCAGCGCGTGGCGCAGGGCCTTGTCGAGGGCGTCCACCGGACCGTCGCCGCTGGAGGCGCTGAATTCCTCCCGGCCGTCTTTGATCTTAAGGCGGATGGAAGCCTCGGCGAAGATCTTTCCGTCGAACCGTTTTTCCGTCGCGACCTTGAATCCTTCCAGGGTGAAGAACGGCTTGTATTGCTTGAGGTGGCGGCGCATGAAAAGTTCAAACGACGCGTCCGCGGCCTCGAACTGGTACCCGCCATGTTCCTTGTCCTGCAGGGCCTTGAGCAGTTTTTGGGTCTGAGGGGACTTTTTGTCTAAATGGACGTTCATTTCCTTGGCCCGCAGAACGATCGGCATCTTGCCCGCCAATTCCGATGTCACAAACCGGCGGCGGTTACCGACGGCCTGGGGGTTGACGTGCTCATAAGCGATCGGGTTTTTCAGCATGGCGTCGATGTGCACGCCTCCCTTGTGGGCAAAGGCGGAGTGGCCGACGAACGGATGGTTGTCCGGCAATTTGAAATTGCTCACTTCGCTCAAAAAATACGATGTCTCTGTGAGCAGTTTGACCTTGTCCTCGGGAATGGATTTCCGGTGGAGCTTGGTGTTCAGGATCCCGACGATGGTGCACAAATCCACATTGCCGCACCTCTCCCCCAGCCCGTTGAACGTCCCCTGCACCTGGATACAGCCCATCTCGACCGCGGCCAGGCTGTTGGCCACCGCGAGGTCCAGGTCGTTGTGGCAATGGATGCCCATCGGGGCCGTGAGTTTCTCCCGGACAGCCGCCACAATGTCCCTGACTTCTTCGGTCAGCGTGCCCCCGTTGGTGTCGCACAGGACGATGCAGTCCGCGCCGGCATCCTGGGCGGCCAGGACCGTTTTCAGGGCGTAGTCGGGATTTCTCTTGTAGCCGTCAAAAAAATGCTCCGCGTCGTAGAAGACCTCTTTCCCTTTTTTTTTCAGAAATGACACGGAATCGTGGACCATCGCGAGGTTTTCCTCGAGCGTGGTCTTGATGATGTCGGTGACGTGCAAGTCCCAGCTTTTGCCGAAGATCGTGCATGTCGGCGTTTTGGATTTGATGAGTTCGTTCAGGTTGACGTCCTCGGAGGCCTTGACCCCGGCCCTCCGGGTTGAGCCGAACGCGGCGATCTTGGCGTGCTTGAGCTTCTGGTGCCGGATCAGCCGGAAGAATTCTTTGTCTTTCGGGTTGGAGCCGGGCCATCCGCCTTCGATGTAGTGCACGCCCAGGTTGTCGAGCTTTGCGGCGATTTTCAGTTTGTCGTTGACGGTGAACGATATCCCTTCGGTCTGGGAACCGTCCCGTAACGTTGTGTCATAGATGACGACGCGTGGCATAACCAGTTCGCTTTCACCGGCGCAACGCCGGATTTGGTTAATGAGCCCCAAACTTACGGACGGTAGGTGAACGTAAGTTTGCTGGGCGAATTAACCCCAGAGGTATCCTGCTAAGCGCCAAGGGCTCTGGGGCTATCCGTTTAAGGTGTCCAGCTTGAAAACTTTATGCAGGGCCTTCACGGCCTTGTCCGACATGTCCTGCTGGATAATACAGGAGATGCTGATTTCCGATGTCGAGATCATGTCGATGTTGATTTCGTTCTCAGCCAGGGTCTGGAACATTTTGGCCGCGATCCCCGAATGAGATTTCATGCCGGAACCCACGATGGAAATGCGGGCGACACTTTTGTCTTCCAGGACGTCTCCGGCATCGATTTTGGCCGCGATCTTTTTTGTTGTCGCGAGGGCCTTGGTCATGTCCGCTTTGGGGATCGTGAACGAAAGGTCCGTGTGGCGGGTCTGGCTGACGTTCTGGACGATCATGTCGACGATCACGCCGGCCTTGGAAATTTCTTTAAAAATGATGGCCGCGACCCCGGGCTTGTCCGGAACGGCGCGGATGGTGATTTTGGCCTCGGATTTATTGCAGGTGATGCCGCGGACGGCGATGTCTTCCAGTTTTTCTGTCGAGTGCACAATCATGGTCCCTTCCTCCTTCGAGAAGCTTGATCGGACGTGTAACGGGATGTTGAATCGTTTGGCGACTTCGATGGAGCGCGCCTGCATGACCTGGGCGCCCAGTGAAGCCATTTCCAGCATTTCGTCGAACGTGATGGTCTTGATCTTCCGGGCTTCCTTGACGATGCGGGGGTCCGTGGTGTAGATGCCCTCCACATCGGTGTAAATTTCGCAGACGTCGGCCTTGAGCGTCTTGGCCAGGGCCACCGCGGTGAGGTCCGACCCCCCCCGGCCGAGGGTCGTGATGTCGTTCTCCCGTGTGATGCCCTGGTAGCCGGCCACGATGACGATCTTCCCTTTGGTCAGGGCCTTGCGGATCCGGCGCGCGTCAATCGTTTCGATCCTGGCCTTGGTGTGGGTTTTGTCGGTCTTGATCCCCACCTGCCCTCCGGTAAAGGAGATCGCGTCATGCCCCTGGTCCTTGATCGCGATCGCCAAAAGTGCGCAGGAGATCTGTTCCCCTGTGGACATCAGCATGTCCATTTCGCGGGCCGGGGGGGTGGCATTGAGTTCGAACGCCATGGATTCCAGCTCGTCGGTGGTGTCGCCCAGGGCGGACACGACCACCACGATGTCATTGTGCTTGGTTTTTGTTTCGAGGATCCGGTTGGCGACGGCCTTGATCCGCTGGATGTTGGCAACGGACGATCCGCCGAACTTCTGAACGATCAGGGTCTTTTCCATTTCGATGTTACCTTCCTTAATGTGGGCTTGACTTACGGAACGTCGTGAACGGAAGTCAATGCGCGCCTGCCTGCCGGTAGGCAGGAATTAATCCCGCCGTTTTGATTTGCGTCAGCAAATCAGGCGGGGCCATTTTGCGGGATCACAGATGTTTCTGCATAAAAAATTCCATCATCTCTTTGCCGCTTTTGAACTTGAGCCCCTTGTCCTTGCCGATTTTTTCATTGTACCCGTCTGCCCCGTCCACCGGGATCCCATGGCCGTACATCACAAACGGGACAGGGTCGTTGGTGTGTGTGCGCAGGGACACCGGCGTTGGATGGTCCGGGAGCACGACCATGCGGAAGTCGTCCTTCGGGTCGAAATGGTTCAGGATCGTGCCCACAATGTCCCGGTCAATGCGTTCGATGGCCGCGATCTTTTCTTTCATGTCGCCATTGTGCCCAGCCTCATCCGGCGCTTCGATATGGATATAGACAAAATCTTTTTTCTTGAGGGCCTCCAGGGCATGCTGGGCCTTGCCGAGGTAGTTGGTGTCGTAATACCCGGTGATCCCGGGGACATTGATGACTTCCAGCCCTGCCAGCCGGCCGATGCCGTTGACCAGGTCCACCGCCGAAATGATGGCCCCCTCCACTCCGAATTTTTCGCGGTGCAGGGGCAGCTTCGGTTTTGTGCCCTGCCCCCACAGCCAGATCATGTTCGCGGGATTTTCTTTGAGGTCCAAGCGGACTTTATTGACGCTGTGTTCTCCCAGAATTTTCTTTGAGCGTTCCATATGCTTGAGGACCAGCGGCGCGTGCACGCCCTGGGGCAGATATTTCTTGATGTCCTTGCCCTGGATATCATGAGGGGGAACGCATTTGATCTCCAGAAAGTCCTGGACGTTGCGGACCTTCATGATCATCAGGTGGCGATAGCTTTTTCCCGGGAGAAAACGCGCGTTGGGATCGTCGGGATCCTTGTTCAAGGCCTCAATGAGCGGCAGGGCTTCCTTGCTGGAGATGTGCCCCGCGCTGTAATCCATCATTTGGCCTTTCTCAATGGTGACGAGGTTGCAGCGGAACGCGATTTCGTCCTCGGCCAGTTCCACCCCCATATTCGCCGCCTCCAGGGGCGCGCGGCCGGAAAAACATTCCCGCGGATCGTAACCCAGGAGAGAAAGGTTACCGATGTCGGAGCCCGGAGCCATTTTGTCCGGGATCGTCTGGATCAGCCCTGTGAACCCGTTCTGGGCCATGAATTTCATGTTGGTGGTGCGGGCGACTTCCATGGGAGTTTTATTGCCCAATTCTTCCAGGGGGAGATCGGCCATCCCATCGGGGACAATGACAATGTATTTCATGGTAACCGTTCTTTCATCAGTCGGATCAGTTGTTTTGCCAAACCATTCCGGGACGAAGCCTTGGCCAGGACCCGGCCGCTGCTGCCGAAGACCCAGCCCCGGTATCCGTTCGCCAGCGTGTTGGCCACGACAAAATCACACCCGGCCCTTTTTAACAAAGCTCTCGCGTTTCGCAGCAGGCGGCTGTTTCCGGCGACTGTTTCCAATTTGAACCCGACAAGAACCACCAACCTCGCGCGGGCCCGGATCCGGTCAATGAGTTTTTCCGTCGGGACCAGGGTGAGCGTCAGGCGTTTGGCATCGGATCGGATCTTGGCGGCCCTGGTCTTTTTCAACCGGTAATCAGAAACCGCGGCCGCGTGGATCACGGCATCGTATGCCTTTCGGAGTTCGCTTTCCAGCAGCCGTTTGAGTTCATCGAAATAAAGGTACTTTTTGATTTTCACGGGCCGGCCCCGGTACGCGTGTGTCACCGGGCCTTCAAGGAGGGTCACTTTCCCCCCTGCCGCCGCGATTCGGTCTGCCAGCCGGTGTCCCATCTCTCCGGTCGAAATGTTGCTGAGGACCCGGACCCCGTCCACCGGGACCCAGGTCGGGCCGCACGTGATGAGGATTTTTTTATTTTTCAAAGACATAGAATGAAGATAGAAGATGGAAAATAGAAGATGGAGAGTACAATACAAGGCTGTTATCAATTTTCTATCTTCAATTTTCTCCTTTCATATCCCGATTTCCTTTAAGATCACCTTGATATCCGCCGGCAGAGCCACGGGTTGCCCGACGTTTTTGATCGCGATGTTCGGGTCTTTGAGCCCGTGCCCGGTCAGGGTGCAGGCCACGGTCGCCCCGCGATGGTTTTTGAAATAACCGGCTTTGTGAAGCTTCAGTAGACCTGCCACGGGAGCGGCGGAAGCCGGTTCGGCGAAGACCCCGCCGCCGGCCAGCCGTTTATAAGCCTCCAGGATCTCTTCGTCGGTCACGGCATCGATGAGCCCGCCGGATGCGTCCCGCGCGGCCTCGGCCGGCTTCCAGCTGGCCGGGTTGCCGATGCGGATGGCGGTCGCGATAGTTTCCGGTTTTTCGATCACGCGCTTTTGGACGATCGGTGCGGCGCCGGCGGCCTGGAATCCAAGCATCTTGGGAAGCGTTTTACTCTTGCCGGCTTTTTTATATTCTTGATACCCTTTCCAATAAGCGGTGATATTGCCGGCGTTGCCCACCGGGATCAAGTGAAAGTCCGGGGCGTCGCCGAGCGCGTCGCATATCTCAAACGCCCCGCTTTTTTGTCCTTCGATCCGGAACGGGTTGATGGAATTGACCAGTTCGACCGGATGTTTGTCGCAGATCTGCCGGACCAGGTTCAGCGCGTCGTCAAAATTTCCTTTCACGGCAATGACCTTGGCGTGATGGATCATGGCCTGGGCCAGCTTGCCCAGGGCGATGTTGCCGTCCGGGATCAGAACGACACAGCGCATGCCGCAGCGCGCCGCATAAGCGGCCGCCGAGGCCGACGTGTTACCGGTCGAGGCGCACATGACCACCCTCGCGCCTTTTTCCTTGGCCTTGGAAATGGCCATGGTCATCCCCCGGTCTTTGAAGGACCCGGTCGGGTTCAGGCCTTCGTACTTGAGATAGACCTTGAGCCCGGTCTCGTTGGAGAGGTCCTCAGAAGGGATGAGCGGCGTGTTGCCTTCCAGAAGCGTGACAACCGGGGTTTTGTCGGAGACCGGCAGGAATTCCCGGTAGCGGTTGATGATTCCATTCCAAGACATGATAGGCTCTCTCTTTTCCAAATCCCTGCCGCGTCAGACGCGGCAAGCGGGGACCCGGATTTCTAACCGAGGGATTTTAAGACAGATTTTCCATGCGGATGGCCACCGGCATGGATTTCACGATGGACAGCCGGAAGATTTTTTCGAGCGCGATCCGGAGGTTCTTTTCCGGGGCATAGTCCGTCAGCATGATGACCGGGACCGTGGACCTTCGGATGTGGGCCTTCTGGGTCACGGAGTTGATGCTGATGCCGTGCTTTCCCAGGATTCCCGTGATCGTCGACAGGACGCCGGGCTTGTCGGTCGCGATAAAACGCAGGTAAAACCGTGTTTTGATTTCATCGATCTTTGTGACCTTCCGGTCCGGGGCTTCGGTGTAAAGGTTTCCCAGCATGTTGGAGGCCTCGCTGCCGGTCCGGGACGCCAGGTTCAGAAGGTCGCTGATGACGCCTGAGGCCGCGGCCATCTGCCCCGCCCCCTCCCCTGAGATGAGGATGTCGCCCAGAGGCTCGGTGGATAAGAACAGGGCGTTGTAGATTCCGTTGATGGACGCCAGGGGGTGGTCCTTGGAAATGAGCGTCGGGTGCACTCGCGCCTCGATCGCGTTTTCGACCCTTTTGGCGATCCCGAGGAGCTTGATCGTGAGGTTCATGCTTTCCGCGTGTTCGATGTCCACATGAGAGATATGGGTGATCCCCTCGGTGTAGATATCCTCGATTTTCAGGAATTTCCCGAGCGTCAGGGACGTCAGGATGGCCAGCTTGTGGGCCGAATCCATGCCGCTGATGTCCAGTTTCGGGTTGGCCTCGGCGAACCCCTTTTTTTGGGCTTTTTCCAGGGCCTGGGAGAACGTGCAATCATTTTTGGTCATCTCGGTGAGGATAAAATTGCAGGTCCCGTTGATGATGCCGTAAAGACGGCTGACCACGTTCCCGGCGATTCCGTGCGTGAGCATGCTGATGACCGGCACGCCGGCCATGACGGAAGATTCAAAGTAAATGTTTTTGTCCCTTTTGTGGACTTCCCGGAACAGCTCTTGGGCGTGGTGGGCCAGAAGTTCCTTGTTGGCCGTGACCACATGCTTGCCATTTTTGAGCGCGCCCAGGACGATTTCTTTGGCCGGATGGATGCCGCCGATGAGCTCGATGACGACGTCGATGCTCGGGTCGTTGAGGACCTGATTGATGTCCGTTGTCGCCTGGACGTCCCCCAGCCCTGAGAAATTTTTGTCGCGGGTGCTGCGGTCGCAGATCGTTTTGAGGACAAATTCCGTGTGGAATTTGTTGCGGAAATAGTTGGCACGGGTCTGCAGGAATTTGACAACGCCGCTGCCGACGTTGCCGTATCCGATCAGTCCCAGGTTGATCTTATTCATCGGATTCCCTGTCTCCTTTTTCAAAATACTGGATGAGCTTATTGATGACAAATTCCGCCTGAGGGGTGAGGTTTTCGAATTTGAGGCGGGTTTCGTAGATGATGTTTTTCAGTTTTTCGTTGGACCCCAGCACAACCCCTTCCAGGTAGGTCAGTTCCGCCAGGAATGGGGTTTTGAGTTCGATCCCGAGGCGCGTGCCGGGTGAAAACGGCCGGGAGGTCACGAAGCACATCCCGCCCAGGCTGATGTTTTTCAATTGGGAAGCGTCAAAACGGATCTGGGGATCCAAAAGGTCAAAATAGGACAGGATGAAGTGTTTTTGGATCCTTTTGTATTTGCGGCGTTCGGCCTGGTCCGATTCCTGGTTCTTTCCGTTTTTGTTGAAGTTCATCATCGGGCACCTCTTCAGGTTATAACCTTCACGCAATTTGATGAAAGCTCATGATAAATCCAGAAGGTCATGGCTCTGCTCACGCGAAAAATAAAGGGGCTGTGCGCAAGCCAGGCCTTGGACTGTCCGTGAACTGCCCTTGGCCTCCGGGCGTCCGGAGGCTATAAAATTGATCGGAGCGGACGGATTTGAACCGTCGACCTCTTGAACCCCATTCAAGTGCGCTAGCCACCTGCGCTACGCTCCGGATAAAACGTATTGTTGTCCCGACTGTATCCTCTGAGCGAGAGCTGAGGGCTGCGCTCCGGAAAAGCCGTATCATGGGTCTGAATTGACATATATTATACTAAATATTCTATAGATAAAAAGGAAAAAGTCGTACTATTGAAAAGGCGGGAATTGCGGATGCAGGGCGGCCTGAACGGGCTGAAAACGGTGCTGGCCGCTACTCTGTCTTGGCTTTTCTTGACATCAGGGCGGAAACGGCTGCTTGGGGTTTCTTACCCTTATAGAGGATGTTGTAAATTTCTGCGGTGATCGGCATGGCAATCCGGTGCTTGCGGCTCAAGCGGTAGGCGGCTTTGACCGTCTCCACGCCTTCCGCGACCATTTCCATGGAGGACTTGATCTCCTCGATGGTTCTCCCCTTCCCCAGTTGTTCCCCCACAGAGCGATTGCGGCTTTGGGGGCTGACGCAGGTGGTGACCAGATCCCCAAGCCCTGTCAGGCCGGCGAAGGTTTCTTCCCGGGCGCCGAGGGCTTTGCCCAGCCGTGCCATTTCCACGAGCCCTCTGGTCAGGATGGCGGCTTTGGCGTTGGTGCCGAATCCCAGCCCGTCGCAGACACCGCAGGCGATGGCGATGATGTTTTTCAGGCTGCCTCCGATTTCCACGCCGGCCACATCGGTGTTGGTGTAAATCCGGAAATGGGAGGCGTTAAAGACGTTTTGCAGTTTTTGGGCGATTTTCAGGTCAGGAGAGGCGATGACCGCCGTGGTCGGGATCTTTTTGGCCACCTCGCCCGCGATGGTGGGGCCCGAAAGCACTGCCAGCTTGACAGGCCCCAGCTGTTGACGGATGATCTGGGACACCCGCTGAAGAGACACGGTGTCAATGCCTTTGATGACGCTCAAAAATATTTTGTTTTTGGTCTCCAGGGGGGGGATTCTCTTCAGGACGCCGGTCAGGAATTGTGACGGCACAGCCAGCACGACCAGGTCTGCTCCGTCCATCGCGGCCCGGAGATCTGACGTGAGGATGACCTGCTCAGGGATCGGGACCCCGGGAAGGAATTTTTCATTGAAGCGGACCTGCCTGACTTTTTCAACGTAATCCGGAAAGTTTCCCCAGAGCCGGGTGTCGAACCCCTTCTCAGCGAGGTGAATGGCCAGGGTTGTCCCCCATCCCCCGTCCCCGATGACGGCGATATGGCGGATATGTGGATGAGGTCCCGATTTTTTCGTCTTTTTCTTCATGATGACGTTATGGAAACTCCTATGGAGTGGTCCTGATCATTATACTTGCGTCCGCCGTTTCTCCCAATCAAAAATAAATTTTCAAGACGGTCCGGTAACTCTTCCGGGGAATAACGTGTCCCTATGGACATTTGCGGTTTAAAGGGCCGGGTTGATTTTTATCCTATAGAGCGTGAAAGTTTCGTTCTCATAAATTTTTTCGAAGATCTCGTTTTCCGGCAGGGGCAGATAACGCATGGAGACGATGTAATTGACCTTATACTTCAGCAGGGCCGTCATGACCGCCGGGCCGATGGGGGCATCGACAATGACCTTGAAGCTTTCTACATCCCTGAGCCGCCGGCGCCACTCCACAGCTGCCCGGTAATCAAACCCGATGATCCCGCAATCCCTGTAGCAGACCACGATCGGCCGTTCGGAGAAGATGCGGAACCCGCCCATCTCCATGTCGTTGGGCACGAGGAACATCGCCTGGCGCGGTGTATTGGCTTTCGCGTACTTCTGCATGTCGATCCAGTTGCGCTGAAGCTGCCAGAATCCCGGGGAGGTCCGTTCCATGACCAGATGCTTGTGATGATAGAACGCAAAATTGATGAGCAGGGCCGCCAGGGGGATGAAAATGAGGATTTTTCTGCAGATAGAAACATCGATCAATTTTTTATTGAGAAGAATATGCAGACAGAAGACCCCCAGGCAAAAAACGAGCCCCCACATCCAGGGGACGGTTTGGGAAAGGAGTGCCTGAGAACCCGGGCCGGCGATGAGTCCGCGCAAACAATAACCGGCGGACAGGGCCAGTCCCGCCCCCAGGACACCTGTGAGGAGCCGAACCGTCCGGGGCATCCAACGGGACCGGTTTTCCAGAACATACAACGTGACCCCAAAGGCTGCAAGCACCGCGGTCGTGCCGTACAGGGTCTGCAGGGACGCCATGCTGTATTTTTTTGCGGATAAAAGGGCAACCATCCCCCACCCCGCCGAGGAGGCCACCGGCAGGATCAGCAACGCGGCAAGGATCCTGTCTTTATTCTTCCGGGCTTTTGTCCGGACAAGTTCTGCGCTCAGCAGGCATATCCAGAGGAACACGGTCAGAAGAGCGACAGCTTCGCCGTAGCGGATCAACAGGAACAACCAGCATGTTCCCACCCCTACGAACGGGTTGGCTGTGCAGGCGGCCCGGACAACCAGTACGGCCGTATACCCCATGAGGAGGAACTGGAGATATTGCGTGTTCCGGACAAGATTCAGGTCCAGCATGAACGGGTTGGGCCAGACATAGGAGAACAAGAATGACAGGACGACAAATCCGGCCACGCAGGCGGCCATGACCTGTGTTTTCGCGTCTTTTCGGAACTCTTCGCTAAAGAAATAATTCAGCAGGTAAAAGGCGGCCAGCACAAGGTACATGTCCACGGCCTTGAAAAACGTGCTCCAGTCGGACAACGCGGCTTTGAGGGGGATCTCATAAAAGGTGAAGTTTTGCGGGCAGGCCAGCTGATACAGCCCGATCCATCCGCCGTCGTACTCCCCTTTCCCCGGCCCTTCTCCCAGGTATTTCTGGAATACCCAGATGATGAGAGGCGCCGCGGCCAGGACAAAAGACAGGCCGGCCTGCAGAAGGGTTCTGATGCCGTGCTGCCGGATACGCCACAGCAAATAGGCAGACACATAAACCATCGGGTAAAGGCTGTAAAGCGCGTGAAAATTGGCGGCCAGCCCCAGGAGAAAGGCCGCGAGGATAAAACGCTCTTTATAGAAATAATAGAGGCCGGCGAAGATCACCGCCATGGCCAGTTCCTGGTGCGAGAACGTCCGGTAGAGGAACTCCTCCACCCTGCCGACGAGAATGATCGTCATCACGGACGCGGCGGCGATCCAGACCTGTCCTGTGAGCAGCCGCCAGAGCTTGTGCATCCAGAAAAACATGAAATACCGTGACAGCAGATACAGGACAAAATACACGGCCGGGACCTGGTCCACGGAAATGAGTTTGGCCAGCAAGGGATAGAGAAACGATGTGAAATTCCGCGCCAGGCTGTCGACGTAATAGTCGTTCGGGTAGAGCGACGGATTGATGAGTTTCTTTAAAAGGGGGATTTCGAGGTGCTGGTCGTCCCAGGCGTAGGTGTAGCCGTTGGCCAGGAGGAAAACGGCCAGCAGGATCGCGGCGATGACCCAATCGCTGGCAAGGATGCGTGGTATGGAAATGCGGTTATTCATGGCCGGATCGGTTGCGGGCGGCCTGTCCGGTGACGGCCCGGACTACCATAAAACCCATTCAGGGGTGTCCCGACTTCCTCTAAGAATAAAACGGAGCGGTTGGGACGACCAGGTCATTCTCCCCGAATGGTCCCGGCTGCCATCAAACATACCGGAGAAGTCGGGACAAATTCTGTTTTATATTCAAAATGACCATTTCACCACCATTTTCACCACCAAAATTATTCATTTTTTCTAATCCCCGAGCAATGGACTTTTGAATCGGATTCGAATAACTGTTGCATGTATAATGACATCCCACTGATTGCATGCGCACCTGAAGCGATAATTTTCCCAGAATTTTTGTCGATAAAATACCTCATTTCAGAATCGCCCAAACCCAAAAAGTCAGAAGCGAATAACAAACTTGGTTTTGAACGAAATATAACCAACCACGCTCCCAACTTCCTTTCTCTACCATCTTTTTTTAGAACGCATTGACAGTTCTCAAGCCTTGGAGTAATAACGCGAAAGGAATTCTTACTATCAGAATTTATCAGATTATGTTTAGCGATAAGGATAGCCTCTTCCTCCTTTATGCCGTCACTGTAATTTATTTTCGCATAATTTTTTTCAATTGAGCCAATAGTAGCGCACCCCAATAAAAAAAGGGAAGAGAATATCATACAGGTCATGCTCTTCATTAGTCTCTTACTCAATTTCCCTCCTTTTTGGCGGCAGCTCTTTCCACCACCATTTCACCACCAAAAATGATTTTTACCTACACTTTTCCCTTGCGATACCTTGATTTGCCCTGAAATCACTGTATCACAATGAGTTTGGAAATGAAATTTTATATAGAAAAATAAACGGAGAGGTCGGGATTTACCGCCAGATGAAGACTTCCCGGAGGACCTGGAACATGTATGCCGCACCCCAGCGCATGACCTGGAGTTTTCTCTCCCCTCCCTCGCGGGCGGGTTCGTCGCCGGGGATGTCCGCGACCTTGAGCTTTCGCTTGGCGCAGCGGATGGACAAGAGCGGCTCCCAGCTGATCACGGTGTGGAACAGCTTTTCCTCGAATTCATAGCTGGAATCTTTATCGAGGCCAAGCTCCCGGATCAGGCTTGTTTTATAGGCCCGGTAGATCACCATCGCGTCGGTGTAACGGCCCCCATGGAGCAGGTTGATGGACGTCGTAAAAAGTTTGTTCCCGAACCCGGTGACGGCGTCGTCATCATAGCTTTTGGCGCCTTTGGCATAGCGGGAAACGATCACCATGTCGTACCCTTCCCTCATCTTGGCGATACAGTCCGGGATGAGCTCGGGGATCGAATTGCCGTCCGGGCTGAAGGTCAGGATCACGTCACCCGTGATGTGCGGCAGGGCCTCCATGTAGGCGTGGCGCATGCCCTTCTTTTTCTGGATGACGATGGGATAGCCCATCTGACGGGCGTATTCGATGGTCCCGTCCTTGGACTGGCCGTCAACGATCAGGAGCTGGTCGTACCATTCCTTTTTGATCTTGGGCATGATGGTTTTCATGCCTTCGACTTCGTTGAGCGTGGGGATAAGGAGAGTGACTTTCATGTTTGGCTCTGGGATAAACTTCTGGAGTTATTATACATTTAGGGAAAGAAAAGTATATGTGTTTTTGACTTTTTCCGGGGATGCCCCGAGGCCTGGCCGTAAAGGTTGGCGGGCGTCAATAAAAAACCCCGCGGTTTGCTGCGGGGTCGCGCAAATGGAGCGGGCGATGAGAATCGAACTCACGTTACCAGCTTGGAAGGCTGGAGTTCTACCACTGAACTACGCCCGCGGGAAAAATGGTGGGCAGGGGCGGATTCGAACCACCGAAGCGCAAGCGCAACAGATTTACAGTCTGTTCTCGTTGACCACTTGAGTACCTGCCCGTATGAAGATTTCCCGAAGTCAGAAAGTAAGCCGGGAATGGGAGCCTTCCAATAACAAAAGGACTGACAAAAACATATTATATTAGATAACCGGAGGGCATTTGGTCAAGGGTTAAGTTCTCTTGTTTCATCGCCGGCCCCCTTGCCGGATGATTTATTCCCCGGGAGCCCGATGCCCGTAAAGGACAAAATATCTTGCCGCCATCAACCCGATCCGCGCGGGAAGGACGCCCATCAGGATATTCAACATGTTGTCGACCTGCCGTATCGCAAAGTTTTTGTAAGGCCCATGGGAGCCGCACACAACTTTGGTCTCGAATCCATCGGCTTCCAGCGTGCCGGCCAGCATAAAAGGATCCATGAGGTGCTCGGCCCAATTTCCCGTGTAAGGATCGCATGTGTTGGTCGGGTGGTCCGGGGCGCCGGGGAACTCCGAAGTTCGCAAATAGGCGTCAACGCATTTTTTGATGTCATCCCCCCTCTTGCCCCGGGTCACTTGCGCCAAGCGGGAAATTTCCTGATCTCCCAGGGCGACCCCCTTGTCGGCGAGGTGCTGAGCGATCATTTCTCTTCGTGCTTTGAGGTAGGATTTCAGGGAATCCCGCTCTTTCCAGCCATAGCCGCCGACGCGATCCTGATTTTCAATGGTACGCTGTTTTTTCATCAGGATCCACTTCTTAAGAGGATTGTAGACATTCGCATCTGTCGCGAGGACGACTGTTAGTCCATCGTTGCTGACAAGAGGGATCTTTTTAAGAAAATCATCGATATCATAGATGTGCTCAATGACGTTATTGGATATCACGGCGTTGCAAGGCATGCGATGCGTCTGGAAAAAGTCAATGAGGGCGCGGATGTCTCCGGCCACATACTGGTCGGCCGGTTTTCCGATGGCATCGGCAATGACTTTGGCGTCCGCGCAGGAAATCTCATAAATGTCATTATAGACCACCCGGCCGATTCCGAGCTCTTTCGCCAGCAACGAAAGCATCCCCCATCCGCCGCCATAATCCAGGATGGAGATGTCCTGGGGCTCATGGGGATGCTGGGCCAGGGCCAACGACAAAAGGAAAGCGTGAATATGTAAATGAACGGACAACTCCTGCCGGGTCTTTGAAAAATAGCTCTTGTTGTAATCGGAGATGGGGAGGTTTTGGATATCCAGCCCCAGGATTTTGGGGGCTATGCGGGCAGCGGCGATCTTGACCTCTCTGTCCCATTTTTGCTGCAACTCGCGCTTGATTCCGCTGGAAGTGTTCATAAGGGTTTTTGCTTAGTCGTTTGGGACATATTTTAAAAGGATACCCTCCCAGGCCATCCATTTGAAAACTGGAGCTGGCGAGAGGCTTCGAACCCCCGACCTGCTGATTACAAATCAGCTGCTCTACCAACTGAGCTACGCCAGCTATAACTTTTGCTTAGAATCAATGCTTGCCCCGGCGCCGGTTTTGCTCAGAAGCGTTTTTGCCCCGAGCGCAGCCGAAGGGCTGACCTGCGCCGCAATTGACCTTGGGTTTTGTTGAGAAAAAATTGCCAGTCCCGCCTTCATTCAAGGACTATTGGAAAAGCGGGACGCCGGCAGATTTATTAAGAATGGTGAATAAATATAACAAATTTTAATATCTCTGTAAAGGAGGAGTTTGAAACGACGGGAAAATTCTTCCCAACCCCCGGTCCTTTTGCTAAGATATCTTCTGCCCATCACACAATCTCGAATTTTATTCCGTTTTCCCAAAAACACCCTGGATTTAACCCGGGGGTGGGAAACCGGCGGGGTTCCGCCCCGCAGGCACGAGGAACGAAAGGAATCGCGGGCTGTCCCTCGATTCTCGCTTGTGACGGAGAGAATGAGCTGAACCAAAACTCGCAAGGCTCCATGCTTTCACAAATCACGATCCGCAATTTCGGCCTCATTGACCAGATTTCCCTGGAGTTCTCTTCACAGCTGAATGTGTTGACCGGAGAAACCGGCGCGGGCAAATCCATTGTCATCGACGCCCTCCGTTTCGCCCTGGGCGAACGACCCAAGTCCCCTCCGGCCCGCAACCCCGAGACCCCTTCGGTTGTGGAGGCGGTTTTTGAGATCAAGGACAAATCCTTGCGTAAGGATGACCTCTTGGCCGAATACTTTCAGGATGACGGGGCGGATCTCATCATTCAGCGGCAACTTCTTCCGGACGGCAAGAATAAGATCAAAATCAACGGCTTTGCGGTAACGATTTCCCAGTTAAAGGACATCGGCGACCGACTGGTCGATTTCCACGGCCCACACGACCACCAGATGCTTTTTTCCGAAGGGTCGCACGTGGGGATACTGGATCAGCTGACGGATTTCGGTGAACACATGGAGGCCTTTCGCGGCCGTTACCAGGAATATGCCCGCCTGCAAACCGAATGGCAGGATCTGCAGGCCCTTTCGCTGTCCCGCGAACGCGACCTGGAGATGTTGTCGCATCAGGTGAAAGAGCTTGAGCAGATTCCCCTGGACCAGGCCAAGTATGACGAACTTTCCCAGGACATGGTCAAGATCAAGAACGCCGAAAAGCTCTACCACTGCGTCTCCGAGCTGATCGGGCTTTTTGAAGGCCAGGAGGTCGGGCTTTCGGAGATGATCCGCCGCGCCTTCGCGCCCATGAGGACGCTTAACCAGATCGATGAAAAGACCGCCTCCCTGTCCGACCATCTGGCCGGGCTCCAGGATAACAGCGAGCAGTTGTTGGCCCAACTGCGCGATTATCTCTCCTCCCTCTCCTTCCGTCCCGAGGAATCCGAGGACCTGAACCGGCGCTACGACATTTACGAGGACATCCGCCGTAAGTACGGGCCGTCTCTGGAGGAAGCCAAACGGTTTTATGAAGAGGCCAAGCAGAAATATGATCTGATGGTGAATTTCGAGCACAATGACCGCGAATTGAAGGAGAAGATTGAAAATCTCCGGGTGGAATTAAAGAAAGTCGCCGACAAGCTCACTAAAGCCCGTAAAAAAACGGCGCAGAGTCTGAAAATGACCATCGAGAAAGAACTCCGGGACCTGGGCATTGAGCATGTGGCTTTTGAGGCGCGGGTCACTCCGGAGGAATTCCATAAGGACGGCTCGGACAAGGTCGTTTTCTATATCAGCCCCAACGCCGGTGAGGACATGAAACCCCTCTCCCAGATCGTGTCCTCGGGCGAAGCGGCCCGCACCATGTTGGCGCTCAAGAAGGCCATGACCAGGGTCGATCCGATCCCCGTCCTTGTGTTTGACGAAATCGACGCCCAAATCGGCGGCCGGCTCGGCACGATCACAGGCGGAAAACTTAAAGAGCTTTCGAAAGACCGCCAGGTCCTTCTGATCACGCACCTGCCCCAGATCGCCTCCTTCGGGGACCGGCATTTCAAGGTCACCAAGGCCGTTTCTGCCGGGCGCACCGTCACCCGGGTCCAGGAGCTTGATGCCAAGGCGCGCGTTCAGGAGCTGTCTCAGATGATGGCCGGCAAAGATGAAAACCGCATCTCGGTATCCCATGCCGAGGAAATGCTTTCCCGTGCGCAACAGCACTGACACTGACCTCATTTTGCTTTCACGCGCAGATTGATTTTGTCGGGATTCTATGATAAGTTGTTAGCTTAAGATTTTTAAAAACTTTATTCCACAATTTCCTAATATCGGTTCATAGAAAGGATTTTCCCAATGAAAAAGATCGGAGTCATCACCAGCGGCGGGGACTGCGGAGGTCTCAACGCCGTGATCAAGGGCGCCGCCCTCATGGCCAACCGCAAGGGAATTGCCTGCTATGTGATCCCCAACGGGTATGCCGGCCTTTACAATCTCCTGGATTTTGACCACCTCACGCAGTTGACCCCGGCCCGTCTGGACAAAATCGACCTTAATCTGGCCGGTTCGGATGCCGGCCATTCCCGCGTCAAGGTCAAGAAGATCGATGATGCCCAGAAGTATGAACGTATCAAAAAAGGTTTGAATAAATTCGGCATCGATGGCCTTGTCATCAGCGGCGGCGACGATTCCGGCAGCGTCATGGTGGACCTGGCCCAGCAGGGCATCAAGTGCGTCCACGCCCCCAAGACCATGGACCTGGACCTGCAGACCTACTCCGTCGGGGGGGATTCGACCATCAACCGGATCGCGACGTTCGTGGAAGACCTGAAAACAACCGCCTGGACGCATAACCGCATTTTAGTGATGGAAGTCTTTGGGCGTTATGCCGGGCACACGGCCTTCCGCGGCGCGATCGCCGCTGACGCGGACGCCGCCCTCATCCCGGAAATTCCGGTGGATTTTGACGTCCTCTATCAGCACGCCAAGGAAAGGTACTTTCAGCGTGTCGCCGACAGCGACGTGAAAGCGGGTTCTTACCTCATTGTTGTGGCCGAGGGGCTGAAGAATTCCGATGGTTCAGAATTGGTTGATGAGGCCGCAGGCGTGGACGCGTTCGGGCATAAACGTTTGGCCGGGTCCGGCAATTACGTGGCCCAGCAGCTGAGCAAGCGGTTCAAGGCCGATCCCCAGGTGGGGGAGATGATGAAGCGCGAGAAATTGTTCGTGAAAGGCATTTGTGAAGCGCCGGAAGTCCGCGCGGTCACACCGGGACATCTGGTTCGCTGCGGGCACACTTCGGCGGCCGACGCGAATTTCGGCAAGGAGGTTGGCGCGGCGGCGGTGGTCCTCCTTTCCAGCGGGATCACCGGGGTCACGGTGGCCGGCTTGGACGGTGGTAACATCCGTTACATGGAGACCCTCGAGGCCATCAAACAGCGCCATGTGGACCTGAACCTTGTCACCCTGCATGAGAATCTGGGTATTTGTTTCGGAAGAAAACCGGCTGACCTGCAGCCGCAGTCATCCAAAGTCAGCGGGAAGATGGAACGGCATTTGTAAAAAAGTTCGTTGGCCGGAATTGATCAAATCCAAAGGGGGAGAATATTCTCCCCCTTTGGATTTTTTTTAGGACCAGAAGAGCACCGCAGGAACAACTCAGATTATATGAGAATATTCTCCCCCTTTGGATTTTTTTTAGGACCCTGCGATCGTTTTTACGGCTTTAAGAGGGGCAATAATTTGGCGTATTGGGAATCGCGGGAGTATTCTTTAAGGGATTCGATGGAGTACGCCGGCAACTGACCACTCTCCCATCGGGCGTAAATGTCATTGAGGACCTTCCGCATCTCCGCTTCATCATCGATATCGGCGGCATAGCCGATCCCTTCGTTCAGGACGATCCTTCTTGCCTCCATGTCCGGCGGCCCGATCACCAGGACAGGCCTTTCGGCCACCATGTAATCGTAAAGCTTCCCGGAGATGACCTCATCCGATCCATCGCGGTCGGAATAAAGGATAAGCAGGATGTCGGAGTCGCGCATGAGGTCTATGGCCTGCGGGTGGCTGACGGGCGGGCTGATGTGCAGTTTGTCCCCCAATCGGTCGCGCCAGGACTGGCTGATCAAGACCGGGCCGACCAGCCGGCATTGGACGGGGTGCGGGAATTCGGATATGATTCGGAAGAAATTGCCTGGATTCATCGTGCTTTCCGGCTGGTCGCTCATCCGGCCGAGGAAACTGATCGTCAAGATTTTGTTTTTGGCCTTGGGGTCGGCGGCCGGGACCGCGTTCCGGTCATAACCGTTGCACATGAGTGTCGCTTTGGATTCCACCGGGGCGATCGTTTGGTGGATTTTGCCCAACATGGGCTGGGAGCAATAGAGAAATCGGTCTGCAGCTGACAAAACGTCCCTTTCGCATTTCGCGTTGAACCATTGGGACACAGGATTTCTTTTTTTGCACAGCCCCCTCGTGTTCCAGCTGTCCCGGTAATCCACCAGCAGTTGGATGCGCTCCTTGAAATGCCTTTTCAATTTAAGGCCGGCCAGCTGCAGGCTGTGGGGCGGGGTCGAGATCAGGACGTTGGGGATGCCGTTGTCCTTAATCAGCCGTTTGGCCTGTTTGACAAAACTGTTGATGAAAAAGACAAAAATGTCCGGGACGCACAGGTCGGGGATGGCGTTCCTGATGAACGACGAAACAGGGTTGTCCGGAGACAGGAGCGAACCGGCCTGGTTTTGGAAGCGCATCTGCTGGTCGTTGTAAAAGGCCTGCCACAGGTTGTCGACGTACGTCACCTTCAGCCGCTTGACTGTGTCTTCGTAGCCGAAATAGCTGATGGGCTTGCCCTTGGCCGCCAGGACATAGACGTCCACGCCGTGGTCGAGGAGGTATTCCGCCATCTTCAGCGTCCTGACGACCCCGCCCAGGGAGTGGTAATAAGGCGGGAAATCGCGGGTGATGATGAGGATTTTGGGAGACATGGGATTTTTAGGAGGTGCCCTTTTTTTGGTTGAAAAAGCCGGGGATCCTATAGGGAATAAATTTTCATCCATGCCGCAAGGTTGATGATCCGCCAGATATTTGCGGTTTTTAAGCTTAAAGGATCATGGAATACCGTGTCCCATTTCTGGAGCAAAAGTTCAACATTGACGTATGGAGTGAGCTTACGGGTGATATAGCCCTTGAGATGGCCGTTGATGTCCTTGAGCCAGAAATATTCCGGGGTGGCAAACCCGATTTTATCCTTTCGGCGTTGAATGGCTGGGGGTAAAATTCCTGCCAGGCATTTTCGGAAGAGATACTTGTTCCACCCGTTGTGTATCTTATAAACGGACGGGACCTGGAACGTATAGTCAATCAAGGGGGCGTCATCCGCCAGTGGCGTCCTCGCTTCCAGGGAGAATCGCATGGAGTTCCTATCTTCATATTTGAGCAGATTGGGAAGGCTGTTTTCCAGGTATGCCTTTAAAGCGGCGTTCAACAATCCCCCGCATTCAGAAGGGACGATGGCGTATCCTTGTGCGGATGGATAGGCCTTGAGAAAATCCTGCGACAAGAACTTTTGGCTGTTGGTGAGCTTGTTAAAAACATTGATCCCGTAGGATGGAAGCCCCCGGCCCAGGAGCAGATCTTGCAAGGCCTTGAAGAGATACCCGCCGTTGAGAGGGGAGTTGGCGAGAAATTTGAGTTCATTGAGATAGCACCGGACGGCCCGGTTTTTCAGGATTTCATTGAAGAAAAATTGATAGTGCGGGGTATATCCCGCAAAGAGCTCATCCCCTCCTTGGCCATCCAGGAGGACCTTGACGCCATGTTCTTTTGCAAGCCGCATGATACAATATTGCGCATAAATGCTCGTAGAGCCGCAGGGTGTATCTTGGGTATAGACAAAGTCCTCGAGATCCTGAAGCAGACCCTGGCTGGTCGGGGTTGTCGTATACCAGGACGTTCGCGTGCTGTTGACAACAATTTTCGCCCATTGGCTTTCATCACATTCAAATCCCGGATAGATCGCTGTGAACGTCTTCTGGGAGGGGCCCAACTGGGCGTAATGTTGGCGTTTTAGCAGATGATTGATGCTGCACACGATCGCGGAGCTGTCCAAGCCGCCGCTCAAGCAGGACCCCACGGGGACATCCGAACGAAGGCGGAGGCGGACGGCGTTAAAGATCAATTCTTCCGTTTTTTGCGAATGCCGGCAAAAACGCGCCTGATCGAAGTCTTCCCAGTCGGGGTTAAACTGGATTTGATAGTAGCGCCATTTTTGAAATACCCCAGAGCGAAGATCGAACGAGAATGAACATGCGGGGGGAATCTCAAAAATATTTTTGAAAAATGTCTCTTCCCCGCTCTCTTTTTCCCATTTCAGATAACCATGGACCTGGGAGTCGTTGATCTCCCGTTTCACGAACGGGAGCGTTAAAAGCGCCTTAATTTCAGATGCAAAGGCAAAATGCGAAGTATCGCTAAAATAATAGAGCGGCTTTACGCCATAACGGTCTCTCGATCCGAAAATGATTTTTTGCCTGCTGTCATAGATGACAAACGCCCACATGCCGTTGAATTTGTGAACGCACTCCCGCCCCCATTGGCGATAGGCCGCCAGTATGACTTCCGTGTCGGTGGATGTTTGAAACCGGTGACCGAGCGCCAGAAGTTCTTCCCGGATTTCTAAGTAGTTATAGATTTCACCGTTGTAGATAATCCAGATGATCTTTTCGGGATCGGACATCGGCTGGTGGCCTGCGGGGGAAAGGTCGAGGATCGAGAGCCGGCGGTGTCCCAGGAACATGCCGGCCTGTCGATGGAACTGTTCGATGCGAAGGTCAGGGGACTGGCTGATGGGGCCTGTGAGCGGGGTGACGTGCCCTCCCGTCCAGTCAACCGCCAGATATCCCTCGTCATCCGGGCCGCGGTGTTCCAGGGCACCCGTCATGGATTTGATGAGGGTCGGATGAAGGTCTTCTTTCCTGGAAATGATGCCGGTTATTCCGCACATGGGATTTATGGGTGGTAAAAGGATCTTGTGATGTTCGCGATTCTTGCGGGATCGTGCCACGTGTTAACGTAATCCATCCCCGCCCGGGCCTTCCGCGACAACAATTCCGGATTTTCCAGATAGAGCGACAGCGTTTCGGTCAGGTTGGCCGGGTTGACGTTGATGACCGCTTCCAAGAGGTCCCGTGCCATGTCCTCCGGGATGAATTTCAGGTCGTCCGTGTTGATGTAGACGGCAACGGCCTTCCCCATGCGCATGGCTTCGACGCTAAAGCCGCCATACCATCCAACCAGCAACTGGTCGATCACCAAATCGGCGTTTTCGTAGATTTTCAGCGCCTCCTCATGGGGGACATTTTGCACGATCTGCACGTCGAGATTGTAACGCGGCCGGAGCCTCCCGATCGATTCCAAAACGAGATCAGTTCCTTTGATCTGTGTGTTGGTGGGGGAATGAACAATTTTGATTTTCGCCTCCCTGAGGCGGAGGGATGGAGTCAGGGAGTTCCAGTTAGCGATGGTATAGGGTAAAAATGAGCTTTTCCCGGATGGAAGATAGTGCAGCAGATCGGGATTGAGCGCAAAGATGTGGTGGGCGTGGCCGGCCATGATGCGGATCCGATGGCGTTTCATATGGTCGGTCAAGCCGCAGAATTTTTTCCCGCAGCAATCCCTGATGGGACACCCCCCTGTCTTTCTTGCTCCCGTTATCTTGAATTTTTGCCGTGCATCGCAACCGTTGTAGGTGACGATCAATTTTTTGCCTTTTGGATAGAATGGCAAGTCCCAATGATGGATGCCGAGACGGCGGAAATCGATCAAGGTGGAACCGAAATTGAAATGGAAGACATCAAACTTCTTCCGGATATCCCAAAACGTTTTTACAGCGCTGAGCGCTATTCCCGGAAAAGCGTTTTTTTCCCAATGGAGGCAAATATCGCTGGGATATTTGAGCCAGTTGTCCCGTGTGACCAATGTCTGGGAATCGAGGCCGAGATCTCTTTCCGCCCGGGACAATCCCCAGGAATTCCCTCCCACGGATGTCGGCAAGTGTAATATTCTCATGCATGGTTCCCAGAGAGGTTTTTTAAATATTCCGTAATCCCATCCTGGAATTTGACGCGTGGGTGAACCAAAAGTTTCGACATTTTCTGGATGTCGGCCACAAGGTTTGGATTTTGTGGCGAAACCGGCTGAATTTTAAAAACAGGCGTTTTCCCAATGGCTTGGCCGATCATATCGGCCATTTGCCGGATTGACAGGATTTCCGGGCCGGCAACGTTGATCTCCTGGCTTTTTTCAAGATCTAAAGCACGGGACAACGCGTGGACGGCATCGAAAACATAAATGGGGTTTATTTTGAGTCCGTCATTCCCTTGCAGGGTGACGGGCTTGCCGTCTCTGACCGAGTTCACCATCCGGGGGATCAGCATGGCGGGCCGCTGCCCTGGCCCATAGACAAAAAAGAACCGCAGGATGATGACCCGCAGGTGTTGACGATAGGCCTGGCAGAGCATTTCAGAGCAGATTTTTGTCGCGGGGTAAAATTCCATTTGTAACGACGGTGAAAAGGGCTCCTCCTTCAAGGGCTGCGCGGAGGTTCCATAAATGCCTCCGGACGAAGCGTAAATGAAGGTTTTTGCCCCGGAGGAACGTGCATGATCCAGCAACGAGAGAGTGCTCAGGGTGTTGACGCGGAAAATCTCTTCTGCGTGTTCTGGGAAGTCCCGGAACCGCTCGGACTGGGCGAGATGAATCACGGCGTCAACTTTGCCCGGCCATTCGGTCCGATTTTCATCCCGGGAAAAATCGCAGGAGATGTGTTGAA
This sequence comes from Candidatus Omnitrophota bacterium, assembly GCA_030688425.1. Lineage (NCBI taxonomy): Bacteria > Pseudomonadati > Candidatus Omnitrophota > Candidatus Omnitrophota bacterium. The sequence goes on from JAUYIB010000027.1 coordinate 54,417, forward strand.
TGCCCCTGCCCTTTCCCGGGTGGTGCCCGTGCGAGCCTCGTCGGGTAAGCGCAATGATATTCCAGCCCTTGTCTGGTAACTCTCCGAGCAGCTGCGATCCGATTAGGCCGGTCCCCCCGGTCAGCAGGCAGGTTTTCATACAACCCTCCCCAGGATAAGGTTTTTGATCTGCTTGGGCGTCACGACACGGTAAACGAACCCACCGGCAATGATGAGCATCCAGAGAAACAGTTTTGTGGAAATGAGTGCAAGTGAATGAGGGTATGTTTTAAGAACAAGGGCGCAAATGGCGATTGAGCAAATGGTAAGGCTCAGAAAGATCAAGTGGTCATATTGAAATGAAATCGGGTTCAGACGCTGGGAGCAGTATAAGTAAGCGCACGTTAAAACGGCGGATGCGATGCATGTCGCTATGCTTGCTCCCACCGCTCCCCACTGGGGGGTTAGCAGGACATTCAAAATGAAATTGGCGATAGCGGATATCCATGCGCTGATGGAGATGAGATGGGTTTTTCGGGCAAACGTGATCCCCAGGGCCGTGATTTGCGTGGTACCAAGGAAAACGTTGCTGATTAGCAGGAAAATGGTTGGGGTCAAGGCCCCCCAGAACGCGCGGGGTGTTGTGAGTTGGAGAATTTCCTGGCAAAAAAGGATCAGAAGGCTGGCGAAGGCAATCAGGAGAAAAGCCCAGTAGGAAAGCGCGCGGCTGACAATAAGTTTATAGTTCGGGTTTTCCGCGTACGCCTTCAAGATGTATGGTCCCCAGGCGATGGCAAACGCAGAAATAAAAAAATTCAGGATGTTGGAAAAATTAAAGGCCACATTATACAGCCCGACCTCCTGATTCCCCCTGAAGGTTGCCAGGAGCCATTGGTTGAGAGGGACGACCATCCAGCTGGCGATTCCTGCAAGGACAAAAGGGCTTCCGAAGTGCAGGATTTTCTTGGCAATGGAAGAGTTCCAATGGAAACCGATGTCTTTCTTGACAGACCAAAAACCGATGGGGATGGACATCAAGCCCCCGAGGAGGCTGCCGACAAGGATACCCTGGATTTTAAGGTCCAGCTTTAGGACCAGGAAAAGGCCGATCCCGTATCCCAGGACAGTGGACACTAACGTAAACCCGGCGTAGCGCCACGGCCGGAAATGGATTCGCAGGGTGTCGGAGAACAGTTGAATGATCTGTGTGGGGATATTGTTGGCCAGGCCGAGAAGGATCAGGAGCCAGGGCAGTTGATATTTGTGAAAGATCCATCCTTGGAACGGGCTGAGGATGAGCACGGCTGCACATGTCAGGACGATTGACCATACGGACGTGATCCACAGGGCCGTGCTGACCAGCAGCGGGCGCTGGCTTACAGGGATTTCCGATGTGTCCAGGTAATACCGTTGGACGGAGTTGCTCATCCCGATGCTCAGGAAAATGATGACAAAATTGGCCAGCGAGGTGATCAGTGAGAAAATGCCGAATTCTTCGATGGTCAGGACGTTGGCGTACACCAGAAAGACAAAAAACGTCAGCAGCTTCAGGAGAGAATTGCCTATGCCATAAATGAAGATGTCTTTTATGAATTGAGTGGCCATGAGGCTTGGTTATTGCCTGGGAGAAATCCCTATGGAGGAATTGATTTGAGCAAAGACCTTTCCGACAGATTCCAGGGAATGATGCCGGAGGACATATTGTCGGCCTTTTTCACCCAGCCCGGAAAATGTCTGCGGGGATTCTGCCAGGCGCTTGAGCGTTTCCTTTAGGGTTAGAGGGTTGCAATTGATGATTGGAATTTCACCGGGCCGGATGAGTCCTGCGGACGTATAAAAATCGATCAGGTCCGGCCTCAGGTAACATAAGACGGGCTTGCCCATGGACATGGCCTCCAGGGCGAACATGGCATACCAGCCGACAATCAACTGGTCCGCGACAATATCGGCGGTATGGATCATCTCCCGTATTTTATCATTGGGAACTTTTTCGCAGAGGACCAATTCAATGGCAACCCCCTCCGTCCTCAGCTCCTGGACGGCCTTGGTAAAATACGCGGTCCCCTTAATGTTTCTATGGTTTGGAGCATGAAGGATTTTCAACGGTTTTGGGGCGGCCGGCGGGGTGGCGGCCGGCGTCCATTGTTCGGTGTCAATGGAAAAATGACCGAGCATCAGCGTGTCCCAGTGATACATATAGTCGACCCACTCACAGCCGCTGATAATATGATCGGCGTCTCGCGTCCATAAATCAATTCGGGTTTCGATCGTCTTGCGGCGTGACCGGTGGCTTGGGTAATCCATGCTTCTCGTATGCTTGAAAAGCAGGTTGGGGGACCGGGACATTTCTTGCACATCACTGCCATAAGGCATCACGACGACCTTGACACCCGCCAGCCGGTATAAAAGGGGTTCCATCCGCCAAAGGAAGATCGTTTCCATCAATGGCCCGCCGTGAAAATAAATGTAGAGCCCCTGGTACCGGAAAATTGACCGGATGAACAACAGATGCCCCCGGAATGGGGCCAGCAGTCCCTTCAACAGCAAATCGGCGCGGAAATCGAAATCCTGGGTGATGAAGTAAACGCTGTTCACAAACGTTTCGGCGGTGAATCCGGCCCTTTCAAAGGCCCGCTTATGGTAAACGTTGTTAATGAGCGGCTCGGGGCCAAGCCCGACCGAGATGTTTTTCTTAATGGCCCGGGCAAGAAGGCTTAAAAAAATATAAGGGATGACAGCGGCGAGCTCTATGGGGACGAAAACCAATTTGTACAGGACTCTTTTCATAAGTGTCAGCGGCCCCCCTTTGCGAAGGTGAGAAAGACGAGGTCTTGATTATGATAAGAATAGTCGTCGCACACGAACCCTTCTTTTTTGAACAATTTGATGATTTCTTTGGGGTTTTCATTGAAAGCATGAAAGGGGTCTATGGCGCCATCGGGTATATAAAATACGGTGTAATTGGGGTAAACATAAAATTTATTGACGCGATAGGGGACATTGGTTTTTTTAAAACTGGGCGGGCATAAAAATTGCAAAATAGAGGTTTTGAGATTACGCAAGAAAGATTTGCTTCTGTCCCCCATCCAAATGAGGATTTTGCCATTTCTCACGAGAATCCTTTTTGTCTCCAGTATTGTTTTTTGCAGGGAGCAGACATGATCCAGGCTGGTGGCAAAAACGACGGCATCAAGGCTTTCGTCTGTAAAGGGCAGAAACTCGGTGCATCCTGTAATCCGGGTCCCCCGGAAAGACCGGTTCTCGATGGGGTCGATGCCGAACAATTCAAACTGTGATTCCGGAGGGAATTGAAGATATCCCGGAAGCTCCAGCACCCCACAGCCTGCGTCCAGGACCCTCCCTCCCTTGATTTTCGACAGGATATAATCCCGGAACAAAGCAACGTCATCTCTTCCGGGGAGCGAGAGCGACCCTTCTTTGAGGAAAATGTAGCTCAGATAGCCGTTGTTGTTCAGGGCCTTATTCAAAAGATATTTTTCCTTAAATTCTTCGAGAAGCAACTGGTCATACCCGTATTGCAGGTAATTCCGGTCAACAATGTATTTGAACTGACAATTGTTGCAGCTGATTTCTGAGGGCCGGTCCAGGGATACGTTGATGGGTGATCGGCAGCTCACGCATTGGAAGATGTTTGTCATAGGGCGGTTTTTCAGCGTGATTCTACGAAATGCAGATGGCTCTTGCCAAGTAAAAAGATTTGGCACCACAATTCAAAGCACAGCAAAGACCAGACGAAAAGTCTCCGGTTCACTTTGCTTTCAATGTGCTCATCGATCAAAGTTTTAACCGTTTTATAATCGAAATAATTGTATATGGCGGCTTTCGGATTTAAGAGAAGCTCTTTGACATAGTTGATGCTCTCGCCCTTGAACCAGCTGGCGTCAGGTCCGCTGAAACCCTGTTTGAAGCGGTCTCCGGAGTCCCCGATGTATTTCCCAAGGACTTGGTGAAGGATCATTTTTCCGTCACGCATCTTCTCGAAATATTTATGCCTTTTCGCCAATTCGTCCTCATCGATGTTCAGGTACTGGTCAACGTTCCGGAGCTTAAGGCGGATGGGGATTTTGCTGGAGAAATCCACCAGGTCGTTGTCCAGGAACGGCACGCGCACTTCAAGGCCATGCGCCATGCTGAGCTTGTCCTCAACGATCAGCAGGCCGTGAAGAAAGGTCTTGGCTTCGAAATAGAGCGAATTGTTGACGTAATCTTCGGGAGACTGCGGAACGACGTGTCGGTCGCGGTAGACAGATTTGAAGATATCTTCGGTCCAGACGTGCTTCACCTTGTCCCAGATCGGCGCGAAGAGTTCCTTCAAGGTTTTATTGGGCACCAGCCGTTGCCAGTATTTGTAATATCCCTGGATATAATCGGTGAACGTTTTGCTGTTGACGGTCCGGTAGTAGCGCCAGGGGTATCCCGCAAACAATTCGTCCCCTCCCCCGCCGGAAAAGCAGACTTTGACAAAACGGGAGGCGAGTTTGGCTGCATAAAAATTGGGATAACTTTGTCCGAGACGCAGATCTTCCAGCGACCAGACCAGGTGGGGCAGGCAGCGTTTCATGTCCCCGGCCTTCAGAACCATCTCGTAATGTTCGGTCTGGTAGAGATACGAAATGTGTTCCGCCTTCTGCCGTTCATCGAATGACAACTCCAGCCCTGAGGCCGAGGAAAGGTCGAAGCCGATGCAGAAGGTTTTCAACTCCTTGAATGTCTGGGACGCAATGGCGACGATGGATCCGGAATCGACCCCCCCGCTCAAATAAGAACCAACCTCCACATCGCTGACCAGTTGCCGGCGGACGGCTTGCTGGACAAGCTTGTCGCACTCCTCGAGGTATTCCTCCGGCTTCTTTGGGCCAGTTTCCTCGAAGAAATGGAAATCCCAGTATTCCTTGAGAACGATCGAGCCGTCCGGGAGGATCTGCATGAATTGCCCCGGAGGCAGGAGTGCGACGCCCTGGAAGAGTGTTTTATGGGTAAACGTGTTCTGAAACGTGAAATATTCGAGAAGGGCCTCATGGTCCAGGGCCGCCTTAAAATCAGGATGCTGCAGGAACGCCTTGATCTCCGAAGCGAAGAGCAGGACATCCTTGCCCTTCCAATAGTACAAAGGTTTGATGCCGTAACGGTCCCGGGCCAGCGTCACGGTCTTTTTGCGTTTGTCCCAAACAGCGAATGCGAACATGCCGTTGAAATACTGCAGGGATTTCAGCCCCCAGGCCACAAACGACTTGAGGACGACCTCTGTGTCGCATGCGGATTGGAACCCAACGCCTGCCTCTTTGAGCTTGCCCCGCAATTCCTGGAAATTATAAATTTCCCCATTATAGGTAATCGTGTAATTCCCGTCTTCCGTCAACATGGGTTGATGTCCGGCGCTGGAAAGGTCAATGATGGAAAGACGGCGGTGTCCCAGGCCAATGGATGCGTCGATGTGCGTCCCCCGGTCGTTCGGGCCGCGATGGGCCAGAGCATCGGTCATTGCCCAGAGGTGCTGCGAGGAGACGGGCTTTTTATTGAGGTTGATGATCCCGGCTATTCCGCACATCAGGAAGTCCCCTTCGGACAAAGCGGTTGACGCCATTTTCCATTCATGGCGAGTGGTGGGCGTTTCACGAGACCGCGGCCTTGTTGCGCTTCCGCTGAACGGTTTCCATGTGTGTTTTACGCCATTCGATGAGCTTTTGCAGCCCTTCCCTCAATTCCACGGTGTATTGAAAGCCAATTTCCTTTTTGGCCTTCTGGGGGCACCCCACGCGGTTTTTTACGAACGTTGTCCCCGCGGGTTCAAAGTGAATGTGGCATGAGGAGTTTGTCAGTTCGATCAGCATCTGCGTGATCTCCTTGACGGTGGTTTTTATACCGGTCCCCACGTTGTAGAAGGAATCGGCAGCGTCGGATTTCATGGCGCAAACATTGGCTTTGGCGCAATCCTTGACGTAAACGAAGTCATAGGCCTGAGATCCATCCCCGTAAACGACGGGTGGCAGTCCTTGGTCAAGCCGGTCCAGGATTTTCATCATGACGGCAATGTAGGCGCCTTTATAGTCCTGCCGCGGGCCGTAGACATTCATATAGCGTAGACCCGCATAGGGGAGTTTATAACGGTTGTAGAAAGACCGGCACATGTGTTCCCCTGCGATCTTGGTCGCCCCGTAAAAGGTCGTATTGTTATACGGGTGGTTTTCTGTCATGGGTTCCTCAACGGCGTCGCCGTAGACGGACGCGGAGGAGGAGTAAACGAGGCGCTTGACCTGATTTTTCACACAGGCTTCCAGGACATTGAATGTTCCGCGGATGTTGACGTCAAATGCCGCGCGGGGATACTCATAGCATTGCAGGAGCCAGAGTGCTGCAAAGTGGAACACGCCGTCAACCCCTTTGAGGGCCGCGTCCAGAATGTCGGTTTGCAGGATATCTCCCCCGGCGTCAAATATCTTGCACCGTTTGTCCGTTAGCGCTATTTCAAGGTTTTCTTCGCTGCCGCGCGTGAAATTATCAAAAACTAGGATTTCCTTCACGTCTTCTTTGAGCAGTCCTTCAACCGTATGGGAGCCGATAAGGCCAGCCCCGCCGATCACCAGAATTCTCTTGCCATTGATGTCCATGACGTCTCCTTTAACGACTGATTTTGGGCCCTGTGAGCTAAGGGGTTTTGGCTTCTTTTTTCATGGTTTGAGGCGCTCGAACCAGTATGGCCGCTGGGGGGATGGCAGGAAATAGGGTTTGGCCGAGCACCCTTCCTTGCAGCCGCGTATAAAAATTTCGGTGTGACGGATGGTTTGGTCCACGACAGGGAACCCCAGCCGGTTCAGCCATGTTTTGATCGTTTCAAATTTAAACCTTTCGTTGATCAGTGGCGAATAGATATCAAAAAAATTGTGGCAGTTCTTTCTGCCGAAAATGCGTTCCAGGATTTTCTGTTTTTGGGGGAAAGGGAAAGGCGCAAGGAGCGATCGCAATAGGTGTAATAGGGATTTTCGAACAAAAGAAAGAGAATCCGTGCCGTACAGATAAAGATAAATAACCCCGTTGTCTTTGACGAGATGAGCAATGTTGCAAAGGGCTTGGTGGGTGTCTCCCGTATGGTGTAAAACTCCCCATGAAAAAACAAGATCGAACTTTTTTCCCCGCAGATCCTCGGAAATATTCAGCAGGTCCTCTTTTTTGAGGTTTAAGTTTGATGTCATATCAAGGGAGGACTGGGAATCCCGGACATGTTGGAGAGCCGCATCGCTGTAGTCAACGGCTGTGACCCTGGCCCCCAGCTTCAGGAAACCATGCGTCCATCGGCCGTTCCCGCAACCTGCATCAAGGACCTCTTTGCCGGGAAACCAGTCTTGGTGGATGCAGAGTTCCTCCTGGGACAGGATTCTGGGAACATCTGCGGCGAAGGCTTGGTCGGACAACAGACCTGTTCCCGATGGAAGGTTTTTCCACTGGTAGTCGAAGCTGTCCAGTGTCTGTTTTTTTAGTAGATTTGTGATCATTGGGCAGCGGATTTTTTAACGGTTTCGTAGATCAATTGGATCTCCGGAGCGCTAAACAAGGGCTCGATCGGCAGGCTGAGGACCTCGCTGACCGCGCGTTCAGCTTCGGGCAGTCCGTTGAACGTTTCGCTCCGGGCTGCAAACACTTTCATTTTATTCAGGGTGACGGGGTAATAAATCATCGTGTCGACACCGGCCTCTTTCAATATCTTTTGCAGGGCGTCTCTTCGTCCCCCTTCCACCCGGATCGTATACTGGTGAAACACATGGCCAGGAACGGATTGGGGCGTAACGATTCCCGTTGCGCCGGCAATGGCTTTGCTATAACTGTCCGCGATGGCGCGCCGCTGATTGTTAAAATGGTCGATGTGCTTCAATTTGGCAGCCAGGACGGCCGCCTGCAGCGTGTCCAGGCGGGCGTTGTATCCGATGTGGTCCACATTATATTTGTCTTTTCCTCCGTGCTTGAGGAGCATGCGGACCAGGTCCGCCAGTCCGGGGTCATTGGTTGACACCATCCCCCCGTCGCCGAATCCGCCAAGATTCTTACTGGGGAAGAAACTGTAGGCCCCGCAATCTCCGATCGTCCCTGCTTTTTTGCCGTTCCAACTGGCCCCGAAGGCCTGGGCAACGTCTTCAATCACAAAAAGGTTGTGTTGGCGGGCGATGTCCATGATGGCGTCCATTTCACAGGACCGTCCGTAAAGGTGTACGGGAATGATGCCCACGACGCCCGGCATCTCTTTGAGGCAACGGGACACCAGGACCGGGTCGATGTTGAACGTTTTGGGGTGGATGTCGACAAAGACCGGTGTTGCCCCGGACCGTAAAATGGCGTCTCCGGTGGCCGTGAACGTAAACGGGGTCGTGATGATTTTGTCGTTTCGAGTGAAGTATTCCTCCCCTTTCCGTTTGATGGCCAAGGCACGCAGGGCCAGGACCAGAGCATCGGTGCCGGAAGACGCTCCGATGCAATGCTTGGTTTCCAGGTAAGCGGCGGCCTTCTCTTCCAATTCTTTGACTTCCGGCCCGAGTATCCATTTTTGGTGATCCAGGCATTTCCGGATCGCCGCGTCAATGTCGGCCTTCATGAACTCATACTCGCGTTTGAGATCCAGCATCGGGATGGGCATTATAACGTCTCCTTCACGACCACCAAGCGCCGCTTTTCGATGGTGTAGTGGCTTTGGCAGTTCTTGCATGTAAAATTCTTTAAAGTTTTCGATCCCCGGAGCGGCGCGCCGCATTTGCATGCCCAGCCAACGTGCCTGGCAGGGACGCCGACCACGATGGAATAGTCAGCCACGTCTTCCTTCACCACGGCCCCGGCGCCGACCAGGGCGTAACGCCCGATGGTGGCTCCGCAGATGATGGTGGCATTGGCGCCGATCGTGGCCCCGGTCTTGACCAAGGTCGGGAGAAATTCGTGCTTGCGTTCGACAAAGGCGCGGGGATTATACACGTTTGTGAACACGCAGGACGGTCCGCAGAAAACGCCGTCCTCGAGGGTGACCCCCTTGTACACGGAAACATTGTTCTGGATCTTGCAGGTGTTACCGATAATAACATCTGGCCCGATGACGACGTTTTGACCGATGATGCAGTGGTCGCCGATCGTAGACCCTCCCAGGATATGGGAAAAGTGCCAAATTTTTGTTTTTGCCCCGATCCGCACATTTTCGTCAACGCAGGCGGTCGGATGCGCGAAATATGACGGTCCGGTGTCCACGGGTCAGTCCTTTCTTAAATTCCGTTCGGCCTGTTCCAGCACCTTGAGCACGCGCAGCCCTTCTTCCCCGTCTGTCTTGGGTTTCTGCCGAGTCATGACACATGTGTAAAAGTGCTGCAACTCTTCCTTGAGCGGCTCGAGAGTGTCGATGGGGACGGGGTTACATTCGGCCTTCTGCGCCACAGGGATCTTCCCGTCTTCCCACCGGATCTGGTGGGGATAGAGAAACAGTTTTTCTTTGGACATGTCGTCGAAAACCGCCATGCTGTTGGACCCGATGACGACCAGCTTCTGCTCCTTGAACGGGTGCAGCCAACTGACGAAAACATGCGCTTTAATTTTGTTCCGGAACTCGAGGTGCGTGAGGGTGATATCGAAAATCCCGTCGTTCAGGTAGCTCTCCCCTTCACAGGAAACTTTTTGGGGTTCCTCCCCGGCCAACATCAGGATCACGGAAATATCATGCGGGGCAAAGCTCCAGAGGATATTCTCCTCCACGCGGAGTTTGCCGATGTTGAGACGGTTGGAATAAATATACTGGACCTTGCCCAGAACTCCCGTTTTGATCAGCTCCTTCAATTTAATGACCGCGGGATGGAACTGGAGGATGTGCCCGACCATCAGGATTTTGCCGTTCGATTGGGAGAGACGGACCAGTTCCTCCCCCTGGGCGTAGGTCAGGGCCAGAGGCTTTTCGACAAAAACGTCTTTGCCGGCGTTCAGCGCCCTTTTGACCAGATCATAATGGGTCGCCGCCGGGGTGGAAATGACAAGGGCGGGGATTTGCGGATCGCTGAAGATGGAATCAAAGTCGGAAACGAATTTCGCCCCGGGGAACTGCTTGGCGTGCTGGTCGAGGAGCCCCTGGTTGGTGTCGCAGGCCGTGTGCAGGATGCCCAACTCGGAGAGATTGCGCAGGATATTTTTTCCCCAGTACCCGAGACCCAGGATCCCGACTTTCGGTTGATTTTCAACGGTGTTTGACATGCGGTTGTCCTTGTCTGAAATATTTATTGATATAGGATGACAATGATGAAAGCGATCCAGAAAATGATGTTCAGCATAAAGGATTTATCAGAAAACAGGATTTCCCCCGGTTCATCCCCCAGCTTGCGGATATGGACCAGGTATAAATACCGGAAGATTCCGTAAATTACGAAAGTGACGGAGTAGACCATATTGTGGTTGTTGATCCGGGCTGTGATATCCGGGGAGATTGTATAAAGGCCGTAAAACGTGATGGCCAGAGTCGAGCAGATGACGATGATCTGATCCAGCAGCTGGGTCGAATAGTCTCCAAGGACCTTGCGGTGCCCTGCCGCGACATCTTTGAGCGTTGTCAATTCGTGCCGCCGTTTGTTGAACCCCAGAAACAGGGCCAGGATAAACACGCACATCTGGAGCCAAATCGACGGCAGGACGCCGGAGGCGTAGGCCCCGGCCCATATCCGCATTTGGAAACCCAAGGCGATGAAGATGACGTCCAGGATGACAACATGTTTGGTCAGGTAGTTATAGACCAGGTGGATCATGATGAAAATGACAGCGGTAAATAAGACCCCTCTGTCGACCTGCTGGCAGACCCAGAGACCGGAGGCGATCAGGACCAGGACCGCCGCCCCGATGACATCCCCGCGGATTTTCAATTTCGCCAGGGGGCGCTGCGATTTCTTGGGGTGGAGTCGGTCTTTGTCCCGGTCCAGGAAGTCGTTGAGGATGTAGATTCCGCTGGAGATCAGGCAGAATCCGCAAAAGGTCAGCAAGCAGTTCAGGGCCGCTGTTTTATGGAAGAGGTATCCGGAGTATATCAGTGGGAAGAAAATGAAGGAATTTTTCGCCCATTGTTTAACTCTTAGTAATCTTAGTATTAATAGCATTCGTGCCTCTTTCCAGCTCCCCCATGCTACGGGATGGTCAATTCGGAGATTTTTAATAATTCATTTTCCTCCAAATCGGAAGTTTTATCAAGACGATTAACCACTTTTATCCTTTTTACGGGGGCGGACTTCGAGTCGCGGAACAGCAGAGAAACCGAATACTGTCCAGGGGGCAGGTTGTTGGGCAGGTGTACCCAGATGTTCTCCATAATAAACTCCTCTTTCCTCCACATATCGGTCGGATAGATCGCATACCCGATTTGGTGTTGCATCAGTTCGGTCAGTTTCCCGTCGATATTATTTTTGATGTAAATGGAAATTTGATATTTTTGGCTTACAGGGTTTTCGGACTTCCAGATCATGGTTATTGGCAGCAACCGGAACCGGGATGGGACTGATTTTCCCTTCTGGACAGAGCAGAGAACCACAGAGGCATCAACGGAGACTTGGGGGCCGCGGGGGACTGCGGATGGCCGTTCCGGAAGTTTCGTCACCGCCGGAATCCCCTCCCCCCCGGTGGTTTTTCGAAACAGGATGACCTCGTTGACAGCGGAAACGACTTCCCATGGCGTTTGGTGCAAAAAAAAGTCTGTGACCCTTTGCTGGTTGGCGGGTTCGTTTATGTCATCGGTAAGCCAGCCATCTTCAAAATCCATGAGGACGTAATCTACGTTTGAGAGGAACGAGAAAGATGTTGGCCTGCCGGAGATCCCCTGATAACCTTCAGAAATATTTTTAAACGGATAAAGGTGCTGGTGGGAGATCAATGGGGCAAGGAATCTCAGTGTGGTAACGATCCCGCTGTCCGAAGGGATCTGCCGGATGAGGTCCCAGTTGACGGTGGCTTTTTGAACGTTTTCTGCGGCAAACCGCCGAGCATACATTTTGGAATATTTCAGCGATAAGGTCACGGAAACAGCAAAAATGCAGAGCAGGATGATGCTAAAGGTGGATTTGCTGAATCGGGATTTCAGCAGGCCCAAAGTGTTGACGCTGGCCAAGAAAATGAACGGTGCGAGCGTAATGGCATAATGATAGTAAATGGATTTTGTAGTCCAAACATAGGCCAGGAGGTGCTGCATAAACGTGGGAAATACGATAAGCAGGATATGCGGACTAAACATCGAAGTAAACAATAGAGGGTGAAATAATTCTTTGAGGTATCTGATATTGGCAGGCGTCCAGAGCACCTCCATCACCTTGACGGGGTTGAACAGCAGATTTGCCACTAAAGCCTTCGGCGTGTCTCCAAGGCTACGAAAAAGTTCGATTTGCTGGTAAGGCAGCTCCATTCCTGTGCGCATGGATGGGATGAAAAAGCATACGGAGAAGAAAAAAACAGCAGCCCCTGCGGCGATGGGAACAACCCCCCATTTGAGCCTGTCCGTTTTTCTCATGATAAGGGAATATACCCCGGAAAAGATAACGATCAGATCCATGTTTTCTTTGATGAGAAAAAGGATAAAGGCCGAAAGACAATAGATTTTGTATTTTTCCTCTTTCATGGCCCAAAACAATAAAAATAAGAACGCGATGTTGAGGGTTTCGTAATGAAATTCATAAACCATGCCGAAGATATTCGCGGGATAGATGAAATAGATACATAACAGGACCAGGGCCGCGGTCTCCCCAATCTCTTTGCGGGCGATCCGGTAGAAAATAAACCCTCCGGCGGCCAGGGAAAGCACTTTCATGTAGACGGGCAGCATGGGGTGCGGGAAAAGTTTATACAGGGGGGCAAGCAGGAAAACAATGTATTCCGCGTGATTTGCCAGGAAACTGATCCCCATGACAGATGATTCCAGGGACCCGTTCGCAACGTTATGCAGGGTCTGGGCGTACATGGCGAAGTCCCAGTCATAATATCCGAAAAAATAAAATTTGTAAGTCAGGAGGACAATCCAGAGCCCGAGGACCGAGATGCAGATGCCGGCCGCCAGGAGATCTCTCTTGCTGAAGGGGCGGGCTTTCCCGGCTTTGTCTTCTGTTGGGATTCTGGCGGGGAGAGGTTTTTTCATGTTTTCAAAGGTGTGTCAGCTTGCCGACAGTTCCTGCGTGATAAAATCGGCAATGTCGTTGATCGAGATGTCTTTCACGCAATGGTATGTCCCCCCGCAGGTCGGGACTGTATAGCCGAAATGCGTGCAGGGCGAGCAGGAAACATTTTTTGTGACGATCCGTGTTTTTTCGTTCCGGGGGGCCCATTTTTTCAGGTTCCCGGGTCCGAAGAGGCCGATGGCCGGCGTCCCGACCGCGCTGGCGAGATGCAGGAGTCCGGAATCCGGTCCGATGAACAGCCGGCACTCCCTGATGATGGCGGTGGATTGGGCCAGAGAAATTTGACCGACGAGATTCACGACCCTGGAATCCTGCAGATCTTGCTGGAACTTCTTCCCCGCGTCCAGGACGTCCTTCCCCCCCAAAAGAACGACCGGATGTTGCAACTTGAGAACGAGGCGGCCGATGGCCTCGGCGAGATCTCCGGGGATCCTGCGCAGGGCAATGCTGGCCCCCACAAAGACCGCCACCGCACCGGTTGGGACCATCTGCCGGGCCCATTGCCGGGTTTGTTCTTCAATCTCAAAGCACCCGTCCACCAGCGGCTCGGGCGTGTCTTTGCCGAGCAGAAATTCAAACAACCGGCGAAAGTTTTTCATCTCATAATCCCCTGTTTCATAGGGGACACGGCGGTGGAACAATTTGGCCCGCAAGGGACGCGAGGCGAATCCGCAGTTGAAACGGTTCGGGACAAGGACGGAAACGATCGCGCTGAGGTAATGCCATTGCTCCGTGTCGACGATGAGGTCGTAATGGTTTTTGAAAATTTTGGTAAATTCGGAGCGGGCATCATAACAATAGAGCTTTCGGAAAAGACGGGACTGCGAGAGGAATATCTCCCGGTTTCTGTTCTCGCAGAGGATATCCACGGCCGAAATGGTGGGAACATTCTTGAGGGCCAGCAGGATCGGGATGAGGAAAACCGCGTCTCCGATGCCTCCCGGTCGGATGATGAGGATCTGCCGGCATTGATCGGGAGGGATCTCTGTTTCGGGGCGGGACGGGATGAGACAGGCCGTCAGTCCTCCCAGGAGATGATCCGCCAGTTTGACGGCCTTGATGGAAAGGCCTCCGAGGGACCGGGCGATGTCCAGCAGCCCAACGCCACGGGAGGCAGTATGTTCATTCGGCATAGAGACGTTTCTGCAGGGGATGTTATGAACCTGCTCTGCCACCATCGGCGGGGACGCAGGCTTCGGGCTCTTTTTTGTAGTAATTCTTCCCGATTGCGATGCGATCCCTGCCGTTTTTCAGCCGCCAGAGATTGCTGTCGCGTAGGGAATAGACGCACCCGCAGTATTCCTGCTGGTAGAATTCCTCGCGCTTGGCGATATCATACATCCGCTGCGAGCCCCCGCCTTTGCGCCAGTTATAGGTCCAGTAAACGAGGTCTGGGTAACGGGCGGCGGCCTTTGTGCCGGCGGCGTTGATCTGGTCCATGTCCTTCCAGCGGGTAATGCCGAGGCTGCTGCTAAAGACTTTGAAGCCGTGCTCGGCCGCGTACAGGGCGGAGCGCTCAAAACGGATGTCGAAACAGACGCTGCAGCGCTTTCCCTTCTCCGGCTCGAACTCCAGGCCCTTGACGCGGTCGAACCAGTTGTCCCGGTCGTAATCGGCGTCAATGATGGGAACCCCGAGTTTTTTTGCGTATCGGATATTTTCTTCTTTGCGGATTTCGTATTCTCGGCGGGGGTGGATATTGGGGTTGTAGAAGAAGATCGTATAGTCAATCCCCGAAGCTGTCATGGCTTCCATGACTTCTCCCGAGCACGGGGCGCAGCAGGAATGAAGAAGGACCTTTTTCTCTCCGCTGGGCAGTTCCAAAATGGGGCGCTGAACAGACTGGCTCATTAAAGTAATTGTGTCTTATCCGACGGGCTTTGTCAAGCCGTCTCCCAAGAGTTTGCTTCCCTTATCGGATCGTGGATTTGAATGCGGCAGGAATAAAGTCGATGATGTCGCTGGCGATCATGGCGGTCTTTGTTTGATGCCTTGCCGCCAAATTCCCGGCTTTTCCATGCAGATGGGCCGCGAAACAGGCGGCTTCAAACGCCCCCATCCCCTGCCCCAGAAACGCGGCGATCATGCCGGTGAGGACATCCCCGCTGCCGGCGGTCGCCATTCCCTCGTTTCCGGTCCGGTTGGTGTAAATTTTCCCCTGTGGCGACGCGACCACCGTTTTGTGGCCTTTAAGAAGAAGGACGCAGCCGTAACGCCTGGCAAAGGATTTTGCGGCCATCGCCCGTCCATCGGAAATTTTGCGTTTCCCTATTCCCGCCAACCGTTCCATTTCTCCGGGATGCGGCGTCAGGACCTTGATCCCCTTCCCTTGCTTCAGGCATTCGAGGTGGCCTGCCAGGGCGTTGAGCCCGTCGGCGTCGATGACCATCGGCAAGGAGATATGGGTGACGATTTTACGGACCAACTGTTGCGTCCGGGGATCATCGGACAAGCCCGGCCCGACCGCCACGGCGTCAAATTTTTCCGCCTTTTTGAGGATCAGCGGCCAGGCGGACAGCGACAGGGACTGCCGGGATGTTTCCGGCAGCGGCCAGGTCATGAGGGTGTTGGAAATTTTTTTTTGCGCGGCTGTGTTGAGGCTTGAAGGAATTCCGAGGGTCGCCAGACCGGCCCCGGACCGCATGGCGGCCAGACCTGTCAGGGCCGCGGCGCCGAGCATTCTCCGCGAGCCGGCCAGGATCAGCACATGGCCGAAGGTATTTTTGTGCGCCCGGGGGTTATGTCGTGATAATTGCGCTGGCAACCGCATATTTTTTGGTATGCGAAATGGAGATGTGGATTTTTCGGGAATACTTTTTATTTTTGTAAAAACAGACCGGTTTGCCGTTTTTATCGTTGGTGATCTTCATGTCCTTCCAGCTGACGCGGGCGTTGTCCCCGATGGCCTTGAGGACCGCTTCCTTGGCCGCGAACCGGGCGGCGAAATGCTGGGACGGAAATTTATGTTTTTGGGCGTACTCGATCTCCTCCTCGCAAAAGACATGGGCGAGGAAGTGGTCTCCCCATCTTTTGATGGCCTGTTCAATGCGCGTGATTTCGATGATATCAATGCCTGTTCCCCGGATCATGGCCGTCCTGACGAAAGTTTTTTCATCTCCCTCACCGCGCGGGCGAGCCCTGCAAAAACGGCGTACGAGATGATGGAATGCCCGATATTCAATTCTTCCATTCCCGGGATCATGGCCACGGGGCGGGTGTTGATGTAATTCAACCCATGCCCGGCGTTCACGGTGATGCCCAGAGATCGGGCGTAACCGGTCATGGCCTTCAATTTCGACAGTTCTCTCGATCTGTTCTGCCGTGTTTTGGCCAGGGCATAGTGTCCGGTGTGCAGTTCAATCATGCCGATGCCCAGCGCATGCGTGACCCTGATTTGTTGTTCATTGGGGGCGATAAAGAGGCTGACCGTAATACCTTTCGCATGGAGACGCCGGAAGGCCTGTCCCACTTTTGTGCGGTGGCGGATGACGTCCAGCCCCCCTTCAGTCGTGACTTCCTGGCGCCGCTCCGGCACAATGGTGGCTTCGTCCGGCCGCAGAGCGCAGGCCACGTCGAGGATTCCCGGGTTGAGGGACATCTCAAGATTGAGCCGGGTCGTGACGGCCCTGCGAAGGCGGCGGACATCGTCGTCGTTGATATGACGCCGGTCCTCGCGCAAGTGGCAGACGATGCTGTCGGCCCCGGCCTGCTCGCAGATTCTGGCTGCGGCGACAGGGTCCGGATCAAATTCCCGCCGGGCCTGCCTTAAGGTGGCGACATGATCAATGTTAACGCCGAGTTTAGGCATTTTTAATGAGCCCCAGACTTACGGAGCCGTAGGCGAACGTAAGTTTGATGGGCGAACCCATTCACTTTGTTCAGAGCGGTTTGGCCCAGAGGGGGCCAAACCGTTAACCCCCGGCGATTTGCCCTGCTGTGCGGTAGGGCAGCCGGGGGTAAAATCGTAGATTGTAGCCCAGCCGATTTCCCTGCTTCAGCGATTAGGGCGGCTGGGTCAAAAGATCGGCCTTACTTCAGCATTTCCCGGTTGACGTAAAACCAGGTGATGATCGCCAGTCCGAGGGCCGTGAGTTTCAAAAGGATATTCTGCGTCAAGAACTTCTTCATTGTCCTTGCTCCGTTTCTCCGCGGCGTTTACATCACTTCTTCTTTTTGTTTTGGGACAGGAAGAGATCTTTGAGGATATTGACCAGCTTGTCGCGGTCCACGACAGGGATAAAGCGTCCATCCACAGCCACGGAGATTTCGGCTGTTTCTTCCGAAATCATGAGGACGACGGCGTCGGTCTGCTCCGTGAGCCCCAGCGCCGCGCGGTGCCTGGTCCCGATGATCTTGTTGAAATTCGGGTTGTCCGAAAGCGGGAACAGGCATGACGCCGCCACGACCCTGTCCCCGCGGATGATGACCCCTCCGTCATGGACCGGGGAATTGGGCATGAAGATGCTCTGCAAAAGCTCGCTGGAAACTTTGGAATCGATCTCTACCCCGCTTTCGATGTAGGTCTTGAGCTTGGATTCCCGTTCCATCGCGATGAGACAGCCGACGTTGTTCTTGGACAGTTTGTATATGGCGGTCGTGATCTTGTCGAACACGGCCATGATTTCCGATTCTTCCAGCGTGATATTGAACAGATGCTGCTGTCCGAGGCGCGCCAACCCCTGCCGGAGTTCTTGCTGAAAGATGATCAAAAAAGCGATGATCGAAATGGCGAAAAATTTTGTCAACAGCCAGTTGAGGGTGTTGAAACCGACGAACTGGAAAAAGAAGAAGGCCAGGATGAGATAGATGATGCCTTTGAGGACCTGGAAGGAGCGCGTGCCCCAGAAGAAAACGAGGATGCGGTAAAAAACAGCCCAGAGGACCACCATTTCCAAAGCCGGCGTGATCGCTTCCCAGATGACAAAAAATCTCATGTCTTAAGCCTTTGTTTTGAGCGGCCGGTCGGCGTTGAGGATGGCGTCCGTCACCCGGACCGCGTCACGGATCTCCCGGACGTCATGCACGCGCACGATATGGGCGCCGTTCATGATCCCGACGCATACCGTGGCGGCGGTGCCCAGCAGACGCTGCCCCACAGCGTTGCCTAAAATTTTTCCGATAAAAGATTTACGTGAAGTCCCAATGAGGACGGGGCTCCCCAAGTGCGTGAATTTTTGTAAATGCTTCAGAATCTCAAGGTTCTGTTCAGCCGTCTTGCCGAACCCGATCCCGGGATCTACGATGATTTTATCCGATTTGATGCCGATTTCCAAGCAAATTTCTATGGATTTCCGCAGGGAATCGATGATTTCGCTGATGATATCCCGGTAATCGGTGTTTTTCTGCATGGTCCGCGGTGTACCCCGCATGTGCATGAGAACGACAGCCGCACCGTAATTCTGGATGGTTTTTAAAAGGGCCCGGTCGGGTTTGACGCCCATGATGTTGTTGATGATGCTAGCCCCGGCGTCAAGGGCCTGCCGGGCGACGTCGGTTTTGTAAGTGTCTACGGAAATCGGGAGCGGCAGGGCCTTGGTCAAGGCGCGGACTACGGGGATGACTCTTCGGATTTCTTCCGGGGCGGAAACGGGCGAGGCGCCGGGCCGGGTGGATTCTCCCCCGACATCGATGAGGGCGGCCCCCTCCTGCTCCATCTGGCGGGCCTTGCGGACCGCGCGCTGGGCGAGATTTTTTCCGGCGCGCATTCCGTCCCTGCTGAACGAATCCGGGCTCACATTGATGATGCCCATGATAGCGGTGTTGCCGCCGAGAGGAAGAAGGTGTTCCCCGGCGCGGAGGAGGAACTGCGGGCGGCGCCAGGTTGACGAAAATTTTTGCACGGATCAGAGAGTTGCGTTGGCGGAATGGGAGATTTTTTCAGACGGTCCGCTCATGCCCAGCAGCGCGCGGGCCTCATCGATGTCGATCGTCTCTTTGTCCAGCAGGCGGTTGGCGATGAGGTCCAGTTTGTCTCTGTTTGCGGACAGGAGCGACTTGGCCCGCTGGTAGGCCTCTTCAACGATCTTGCGGATTTCCATATCGATCTGTTTTGCGGTCTCTTCGCTGAAATCCTTGTTTTCCCAGAGGTCGCGTCCGAGGAAATGGTGTTTTTGATGATTGCCGAACGCCATGCGGCCGAGGGTGTCGTTCATACCGTAATCGCAGATCATCGCCCGCGCGATCTGGGTGACTTTTTCCAGGTCGTTGGAAACGCCGGTCGAGGTGTCGTTGAGCACGATCTCTTCGGCGACAAGCCCGCCGAGAAGGACGACCATCGTGCCCTTGAGTTCTTTCTTGTTTCGGTAATGTCTGTCCTCTTTTGGGGGAGTCAGCGTGTATCCGCCTGCCATCCCGCGCGGGATGATGGACACTTTGGAAAATGTGTCCACTTCGTGGACCAGCAGGGACAACAGCGCGTGCCCGGCTTCGTGATAGGCGGTGATTTCATTTTCCTTTTTGGAAACGGTCCGGCTCTTTTTTTCCGGGCCCATGGTAACGCGCTCAACGGCGGCCAGCATCTCGGCCATGCCGACGGTCTCTTTGTCCCGGCGGGCGGCGAGCAAGGCGGCCTCGTTGCAGACGTTGGCCAGGTCCGCGCCGGAAAAATAAACGGTCTGCTGGGCAATTTTCTTGAAATCCACGGCCGGGTCAAGCTTGATGTGCCGTGAATGGACTTTCAGGATTTCTTCCCTTCCGATGATGTCCGGAAGGCCGACCACGATCTGCCGGTCGAAGCGGCCCGGGCGCAGCAGCGCCGGGTCCAGAGTATCCGGGCGGTTGGTCGCCGCGATGACGATGGTCCCGGTCTGCGTGTTAAAACCGTCCATTTCGACTAAAAGGGCGTTGAGGGTCTGCTCTCTCTCATCGTTCCCGCCGCCGATGCCCGCAAAGCGCAGGCGCCCCACGGCGTCGATCTCATCGATAAAAACAATCGCGCCTTTGCCGGAGGTCTTGGACGCCCGGCGGGCCTGGTCGAACAGATCCCTCACGCGCGACGCGCCGACGCCAACGAACATTTCCACGAAATCCGAACCGCTTAAAGAGAAGAACGGGACTCCCGCCTCCCCGGCCACGGCGCGGGCGAGCAGGGTCTTGCCGGTCCCCGGCTGTCCCACGAGCAGGACGCCCTTGGGGATCTTCCCTCCCAGGCGCTGGAATCTTTTGGGCTCTTTTAAAAATTCGATGACTTCCTGAAGCTCTTCCTTGGCCTCATCAACGCCGGCCACGTCGTTGAACGTGATGTTCTGGTCGTTCTTGCTGTTCACCTTGGCGCGGGATTTGCCGAAGGACCAGATCTTGTTCCCCATCTGGCTGCCCCGGTAAGAGACGAACCACAGCAGGAGGAAGATCAGGATGAACGGAAGAAGTCCGGTAATGATCTCGGCCCAGAATGTCTGGGCCGGCCGGACGGAAAAATCTTTCACATTGGCGCGGATCTCCTGGAATATCTGCTCATCGTTGATGGGCATGTAGAGCCGGAACTGCGACCCGTCGTTGTATGTGCCGAACAACTCGCTTTCCCGGCCCTGGATGAGCTCCAGCTTCTGGATGCGTCCGGTGGTATTGTTCTCTTTGAGGAGGGCATAAAATTCGCTGTAGGGAAGCTCCTTAGGAGCGTTGATTTTCGTGATGGCCTCCGGCCGGCTTAAAAAGATCATGAGGCTGAACAGCAAGAGGCTGGCCAGAAGCCAGTTGTTGTTCGGCGGACGGTTGCGGGGCGGCAGATTTTTGCCGGGTCTTCGTAAAGGATTTTTGTTGTTGGGTCGTGTCATATTTAATGAGCCCCAAACTTGCGGAGCCGTAGGCGAACGTAAGTTTGCCGGGCGGACCGAAGGCCCCACAGTTTTGATTTGCGTCAGCTAATCATGTGGGGTAATGAATTTTTAAAAATGCTGCATTTTATTGTTGAAAGGGCCGTGATACGTTCACCATTATAGTGATATTTATCTTTTTATCAAGAATTTTAGCGAGAACGGTTCACCGTCTGGGGCGGGACCGGGGGACAAGGTGAAGCCTTCCCTCCTTTTTGCGGGCACAGAGTCCGTCCGGCAGGCTGACGGCAGAACCGTTGGGGCGGTTTTGGATGAGATCTTCGATCTCTTCCATATGACGCAGGGCCAAAGCGGTGCTGTCCCCTCGGATTTTTTGAACAGCCAGACGGATGACACCGCGTCTCAGGGCCGGGTGGAGTTTCCCCATCCTTGCCAGCGGCGCGGACAAACTGTTGGGGCCGAGGATTTTGAACGAGCGCTTGAATTCCTGCCGCGCCGCCTGGGAAAGGTATTCATAGTCGACGGCCGCGGTTTTCGAGAGGTTTGTGAGGACTTCGCGGATGTCCGCGTTGTATTTTCGCTCCAGAAGCGGCAGAAGTTCGAGACGGATTTTATTTCGGAAAAACTTTTGTTCACTGTTTGATTCATCGACCTGGAAGGCGATTTTCTCTTTTTGCAGATAGTTGAGCAGCTCGTGCTTGGAGATGCCCAGCAAAGGCCGGATGATTTTCATCCCGTTGATATTTTTCGACAGGGGCATGCCCTGGAGCCCTTGCAGCCCCGTGCCGCGCAGGATCCTCATCAGCACGGTTTCCGCGAGGTCATCCTTGGTGTGGGCCAGAGCCACGGCATCGGCGCGGAGTTTTTTCGCCGATGCCGAGAAAAATTGAAGACGTTTATTCCGGGCGATTTCTTCGACGGACCCTCGGGAACGGCGTCTGCCGAGCGAAAGTTTTTTGACATGGCACGGGATCTGAAGGCCGACGCACGCCTGCCGGACGCATCGTTCGTCCCTCCCCGCCGTCCGCCGCAGCCCGTGGTTCACGTGGGCGGCGATTAATTTCAGTCCCAGGGTTGTCCTCATTCGGGCCAGGAGGTTCAGCAGGGCCATGGAGTCCGGCCCGCCGGAAACCCCTACGATCAAGGTATCGCCGTAGGCAACAAGGTTACGGTTGCGGAGGATGTCTCGGATATGCGTGAGGAGTTGGGGCATCGTGTGTGAGCGGGCCTTCAGAATCGGTCAAACCACCGCGAGCCGTAATAAGCGATAAGGGCCAGAAGAATGGCGCAGATGACGAGCTTGATGATCGCGAGGGTCACGCGGTTTTCCTTTTTATTCGCCCTGGATGCCGCGCAGTTCTCGCCTGGCCTCGCGGTAAGCGGCGCGTAATTCATCGGCCCGCTTGATGTTGGGCGGAGCGATCTGCAGGTCGGCGCACCCCTGGCGAAGGATCTCGGCGTTGGCGAATGTCCCGTCCTCGAGAAAGACGTAAGCCAGGGTTTCAAAACGGTCGCCCGATTCTTTGGCGTCAAATTCCAGCCTTACTTTTTTTCCCTTCAGAAGCGTTTGCGCGGTCTTGAAAACTTGTTCTTCCACCGTGCTTTCCGGATTTTCGATTTCGATGACCATCCCGTTTTCGTCCCTCTCGATCCGTTCCCGGGGTGGCGGTTCCGGCGCTTTGAGCCCGATGAGGCGGATTTTTTCCTCCTTGTCAGTCAGGAAGGTCGCGGTATCGATGATCTTGGCCACGACCACGGTCCTCGGCTGGCCGAATTTTTTGGTGAAAAACTCTTCCTGCGGTGCTGATCCGCAGACCGAAGCCATGGCCATGATCATGGCCATGGCCGGAAATCCGTATCTTAAAGGTGTCACGAGGCCTTTCCTGCTTTCTTTCGCAACCGGTCGTCCAGGCTATAAGCCCCCGCGCCGATCAGGACCAGGGAAAGAAAGACGATGCCCATTTCGATGGCATGGGACGCGCCATTGATCCCGTCGCCCTTGGCCAGGTGCATGTTGGATGCGACCACCATGGTGAAGAACATGAAGGCGGCGGCATATCGCGCGAAAAGTCCCAAGACCAGGCACGCCCCGCCCGCGAATTCCGAGAGCGCGGCCATAAGCCCGAAAAATTGCGGAGCGAAGTTGATGCCGAATAACGCCAGCGCCCCGCCCACCTTGGTCCACATCTCCGGCCCGGCCGCCAGTTTTCCGTAGCCGTGGTGGATGAACATGATGCCGATGCCGACGCGCAGAATCAAAAGTCCGAGGTCTTTCATGGGGTCTCCTTGTTGGGGTGTTGTGACCTATTATAGCGGAAGTTGCGGGGTTGGGAAGGGGGAAAATGGAAAGAGGTTCATTTTAATTATTATTATGATGAGTGGCGCACTCGCTTCCCGTGATAAAAGCTTTAAGGAAGCGAGTACGGCCACCAAATCTTTCTGGATATAAAATTTTGTAGAACAGAGGAAGTTTGGTGGCGCACTTGTTTTTCTGGATAACGGCTTTGAGGTAACAAGTACAGCCACCACTTTTCCCTGTCAATTTTGTTGTTTAGTGGAAATTAAGTGGCGGCACTTGCTTCTCTGGAAAAAGGCAGAATGGAAGCAAGTGCTCGCCACTTTCTTCCCTGGAAGAATTTGTTGTTCAGGGAAGAAAGTGGCGGCGAGTGGATTTAAACCACTGACCAATCGGGTATGAGCCGAGTGCTCTATCGGGCTGAGCTACGCCGCCAAAGGACAGGTCCCTTGTCCCGGTTTGCCGGGACGCCGGAAAATTTCAATGGGAGGGATTGTTGCGCGTAATTGAAAAAGTTATTTTATCCGCGCCGGAGGGGAATAGCAAGACATTTTTGGCGCCCTCCCTCTCCGCTTAAAAGGTTCTTCAGTATTTCCAGGTGATCAGTTTGTCTTTTTCGAAATAGAGCTGGATGGTCTCAAAGTTGAGGTCATTGTTGGCGGAGATGCCGCGGTAGGTCCAGATTTCCATGCTGCTCACTTGTGACCCGGAGCGGAAGACGTCGTCGGGGTCGCCGAATTGGGACCGGATTTCGGCGGTCAGCGTGCCCAAAGGGATGACCTGAGTTTTGAGCTGGCTGGACAAGTCGCTGAATTTGCGGAGTTTTTCTTCCAGGATGAGCTGTTTGTCCTGCTTGGCCGTCCCTTTGGTCGAGGCGCATCCGGAGAGGAGGCCGCAGACGGCGAGGATGACAGCGATGTGGGAGAAGGTCAGGGACATGGCGTTTTAGTCGATCCGGACGATGATATAGAGCAAAACCAGGATCACGGCCAGGGCCGCGAGGTAGAAATCGTTGAAATAGAAAAAGTCCCTGGCCCTGTCCCGGGCCGTGTAGGGATGTTCGACGGCCTCATTTTCCACCGTTCCCGTATTGCGCAGGTCCATCACTTCGCCTTTTTTCAGGCGCAGGAACTGGTCCGCGATCCGGTAGGCCTTGAGCTGGCCTTCGTCGATCAGGTCCATCACTTTTTTTTCGGAAATGCCCAGAAGCTGGGCGCTTTCCCGCAGGGAAATGTATTGGCTGGATGTGGTCATGAGGGATGGGCCGGGACGGGAGCGCCTCAGTTGATCTTTCCGTTGGCCGCCCAGGAATCGATTTTGGATCTTTCAAACGTCCAGTTGTCGCCGTCTTTGTTCGCGGGGATCTTGCCGTTATTGGCGAGCTCCACGATGGCCGGGGTCTCGATCTCCAGGTATCTGGACAATTCCTCGATGTTCAGGACATCTTCCATCATCTGGCATTTGCCCTGAAACATGGCGCCCTCAACGATGTTCAGTTTCGGCGTGACAATGTTGCCGGTGAGCACGCCTGTGGGCATGAGGACCAGCATCTTTTTGGCGAAGATATCGCCCCGGACTTTGCCGGCGATGATGATGTTGTCGCCCGTGATGTGGGCCTCGACAAAGGCGGTGCTGCCGATCGTGAGCGTGCCGCGGACTTCCAGCGTTCCGTTGAAATTTCCGTTGATCTTCAGGTTGACCGGGTCTTTAAAAGAAAGGGTCCCCTGCATCTTGGCGTTGATCTCGATGGATTTCTCATCCTGTTCGTTGATTTCCCTGCGGCCTCTGTTAAGCACCATGTCCGCCTCCTTGTGAGCTGTTGTTTCTGATTTTTCCTTCCACCGATCTGACGCCGATCAGGACGAAAAAGACGATGACGGTTACGATTCCCGCGGTCAGGTAATCTCCTGCCCCGACGGCCATGCCGATCCCGGAGACGATCCACAGGGTCGCCGCCGTTGTCAGCCCGATGACCTGGTCTCCGGCGCGGATGATCGTACCGGCGCACAAAAAACCGATGCCGGTGACGATGCCGGCGACCATCCTCGTGGGGTCCACGACCGGGATAGTGGTCTTATATATATCAGAAATATAAAATGAAGTCAACACGATGAGCGCGGATCCGACCCCCACGAGGATGTGGGTGCGCAGCCCCGCGACCTTGTTGCGGATTTCCCTTTCCCATCCGATCAGCCCGCACAGCAGGATGGTCAGCAGAATCTTGACCGTGATTTCGATGAACTTTTCATTCACGTCCGGCTCCTTTTTTGAGAGATTTTCTTTTGAAAAGGTGGTGTCCCATTCCAGCGACCATCGCGGCATTGTCGAGGCAGAGGCCCATGGGCGGGACATGAACGCGGAGCCCTTCCCGGGCCGCCGCGGTCGCCAATTGGTCGCGCAGGCCTGAGTTGGCCGCCACTCCCCCTCCGACGATGAGCGTCCCGCATTTTTTCTTCCGGCAGGCCGCGAGACTTTTCTTGACCAGGACGGAAATCACGCTGTCCTGGAACGCGCAGGCCACGTTTTCCAGCGAAAATCCAATTTGGCCCTGGTTCTTGCGCGTGTAGTACAGAACGGCGGTCTTGGTCCCGCTGAAGCTGAAATCCAGACAGCCGGGCAGCTCCGCGGCCGGGAAGGAGATCTGCCCCGGTGTCCCTTTTTTCGCCAGCCGGTCGATGACAGGCCCTCCGGGGTAGCCCAGGTTCAGGATGCGGGCTACCTTGTCAAAGGCCTCACCGGCCGCGTCATCGCGGGTTTGCCCAAGCTGTTCAAAGTGACGGAAATCTTTGATGTAAAAAAGACTCGAGTGCCCCCCCGAAACGACCAAACCGACCGCCGGGAGATCCGGGCCCGGGGTATTCGGTTTTCCCGGCAAGGTCAAAAAGTTGGCATAGAGATGAGCGTGGATGTGGTTTACGTCCATCAGCGGTTTTTTTGCCGCGAAGGCCAGGGCCTTGGCATAGGAGATTCCCACGAGCAAGGAACCGATGAGCCCCGGCGACTGGGTGACGGCCACGGCGGAAATATCGTCGAGCGTTGTTCCGGCTTGTTTCAGCGCCTCACCCACAACACCCTGGATGAGTTCGATCTGGCGCCGGGAGGCGATTTCGGGAATGATCCCACCGTATTTCGCATGCTCCTTGAGGCTGGAGGCGACGATGTTGGAAAGGACGGTCCTCCCCGCTTCCACGACGGCGGCGGCGGTCTCATCGCAGGAGGTCTCGATTCCCAGGACACGGATTCTTTTGCTGAGCATGATCATTCCTTCAGCGCACAACGAGATCTTTGGCAAGAATGATCTCGAACCCTTCGGCCTGCAATTTGGGGATCTGTTCCTTGAGGATGTCCCAGGTCAGCTCCCGGGCGTGGCAGATGCCGATGGCCCGGCCGTTCTTCCGGGCTTTTTCGGCCAGCTCCCGGAACTGCTGTTCGATGTAAACCCTGTTGTTCAGGTTATCCAGAAAAACGTCCCTTCCGGCGAAGGGCAGCCGCATTTTTCGCGCCAGTTGGGGGCAGACGGATTTTGATGTGACCCGGCTGTCCACGAAAAAGAGCCCGTTATTTTTTAATTCCGTGAAGATGATGGACATGAGTCTTTGGTTCTCCGTGGCTTTGGATCCGGTGTGGTTATTGATGCCCTCGGCATCCGGAACGGAGCGCAAGGCCTCATGAAACCGGTCCACGGCGTCTTTGGCCGACATGGTGGTTTTGATGATGTACCCCCGGGGGTAACTTTCCTCATCGTGATGCGCCTCCATGGGCAGGTGGAGCATGACTCCTTTTCCAGCCCCGGCGGCGCATTCCGAAATTTTCGTCGAGTATTCGAGGTTCGGGAGGATCGAGATCGTGACAGGCCCGGCCGTTTCCCGCAGATGGTCGCAGTCGCGGATGTTGTACCCGCTGTCATCGATGATGATCGCGATCTTCCCGGCCTTCCGGCCGGCAGGCAGGAGCGGGATCCCGGGCGGTTTGGGCGGGGTGAGCTTGACTTGCTGCTGCCACGCCTTTTCTTTTTTGGCGTCGGCCTTGGACGGTTTGGGGGCTTGTGCAACGGCCCCGGGCCGGCGTCTGTCCGTTTTGGAGGCCGGGTGACGATCTCGGGACATCTGGATCAAGGCCGCTGTTTCGATGAAAATGACAACCAGTAAAATGCCGATGACGGTCTGTGGAGAAAGCCGCCGGAATTTTTGAAAACGCGCCATGGAATCGATTCTTTCGGTTTTGCGGAAATCCGCCGGCGGGGATCAGCCGCCGTTCAGCTTTTTGTAGACCTTGATGCCTTTGAGGACGCTCATGGCCGTCTGGACCTGGTTGTCG
Organism: Candidatus Omnitrophota bacterium; assembly: GCA_030688425.1. Taxonomy (NCBI): domain Bacteria; kingdom Pseudomonadati; phylum Candidatus Omnitrophota; species Candidatus Omnitrophota bacterium. Next base: position 81,956 of record JAUYIB010000027.1, read on the forward strand.
TTGAGAAGCCGGTCGCGGGCCTCTCTTTCCTTCTGGGTCAGTTTTATTCTTTCGGGGTCTTCGGCGTCCCGGACCTGAACGTCATCAAAGATCTTGCTGACGTCTTTTTTGGCCTTTTTTTCTTCCTCGTCCTCTTTCTTGTCGCGTTCTTCCCGCTTCACGACAACGTCCGGCATGATGCCGATCCCGTGGATGCACACCCCGGACGGCGTGAAGTATTTGCTGGTTGTCAGCCGCAGGCCCGACCCGTCCGGCAGAGGAATGACGGATTGGACGGAACCCTTCCCGAAGGATTTTTCCCCGACGATCACGGCCCGCTTGTTGTCCTTGAGGGCCCCGGCAAAAATTTCGCTTCCGGACGCGCTGCCTTCATTGATCAACACGACCATGGGCCAATCCAGGATTTTGTCCGGAGACTCCTTGGACAGAGTGACCGTGTCCTGGGACGAACGGCGGCCCTTGGTGGAGACGATGGTTTGTCCCACCGGAAGGAATTCTTCGGAGATCTTGATGGCGATGTTCAGGAGCCCGCCCGGGTTGTTGCGCATGTCGACGATCAGGCTGTCGGCCCCTTTGTCTTTGAGGCCCACGATGGCTTTGCGAAACTCATTGAAGGATTCCTCCCGGAATTCCGTAAGCCGCAGGTATCCGATGTTGTCTTCCAGGATCTGAGGATCTTTGATGTCCTGGACTTGGATGACCTCCCGGATGATGGTGAAATCGAGGAGTTTGAATTCGTCTTCGCGCAGGACCGTGATCTTGATTTTGGTTCCCGGATCGCCGCGCAGTTTTTTTACGGCTTCGCTCAGCGTCAGGTCGCGGGTCAAATCGTCTTCGATCTTGACGATCCGGTCGCCTGCCTTGATGCCGGCCTTCCAGGCCGGGGTGTCCTCGATGGGGGAGATGACCGTCAGCAAACCGTCGCGGATGGAGATTTCGATCCCCAGCCCCCCAAATTTTCCCTGCGTTTCGGTTTTTAATTCTTCATACTCGTCCGGATCGAGGAATTGGCTGTGCGGGTCAAGGGACGAAAGCATCCCTTTCAACGACCCGTAGATCAGCTCTTTCGGCTTTTTTTCATCCACATATTCGGACTGGATGGTCGTCAGCGCGTAGCTGAACAGTTCGACCTGGGAATACAGGTCGTCCATGGCCTTGTTGTCGATCTGGGACAGGGCCAGAGTGGTGACGGTCAAAAAAATAAAACCGGTCAGGATTAAAGAAAAAACTTTCTTACCCATTCAGAAGCCTCCTTTTTATAAGTTCTCCGACTTTTTTGGGGTTGGCCTTCCCCTGGGTTTTCTTCATGGCTTGTCCTACCAAAAAGCCTGTGGCGCTCTCTTTGCCCTGTTTGATCTGCTCAACGATCGTTCCGTTCTCGGCGAGGACGGCGTCGATGATCTGTTCCAGGGCGCTGTCATCCGAGACCTGGGCGAGCCCCTGCTCACGGATGATGACCTCGGCGGATTTTCCGGAATCGATCATCGCGGCCAGGACGTCTTTGCCGACCAGGTTGCTCACCACCCCGTCTTCGACGCAGCGGATGAGCTTGCATAACGCCTCCGGGGACAGCGGAAGGTCTTTGATCCCTGTCTTTCGTGTGTTGAGTTCCGACTGGAGCGGGCCGATGATCCAGTTGCATATTTTCTTGGCGGTATCGAAATGTTTGGTGCAGTTTTCGAAAAAGTCGGCCAGGGCCGGGTCCTGGATGATGATCGCGGCGTCGTATTCGGGGATCCCGTACTGGGAGAGCAGACGTTTCAGTTTGGCATCGGGCAGTTCCGGCAGGGTCTTTCGCGTATTTTCGATTTCGGCGTCGCTGATCATGAACGGCACCAGGTCGGGTTCCGGAAAATAACGGTAATCGTGCGCCTCCTCTTTACTGCGCATCGGCAGGGTCATGCCTTTGGTTTCATTCCAGAGCCGGGTTTCCTGGATGATCCGTTCCCCGGCCGCCGCCATCTGGCGGTGACGGTTCTCCTCGAATTCCAGGGCCGCCTTGACCGCGCGGAACGAGTTCATGTTCTTGACCTCGGCCTTTGTTCCCAATGTGGTCTCCCCCTGGGGGCGGATCGAGATGTTGGCATCACAGCGCAGGCTTCCCTTCTCCATATCGCAGTCTGAAACGTTCAGATACTGGAGTACGAGTTTGAGCGTCTGCAGATAATCGTAGGCTTCCTGGGCCGAACGAAGGTCCGGATCGGAGACGATTTCCATGAGCGGCGTCCCGGTGCGGTTATAATCCACCAGGCTCGCGTTGACCGCGCCGTCATGGATCAGCTTGCCGGCGTCTTCCTCGAGGTGCGCCCGTTTGACCCCGATCTTTTTGGGGCCATCGGGCGTCGGGATCAGGATAAATCCGTCATGGGCGATCGGATGATCAAACTGGGAGATTTGGTAGCCTTTCGGCAGGTCCGGGTAGTAATAATTTTTCCGGTCAAATTTGATGAAGGGGCTGACCCGGCAGTTGAGCGCCAGCGCGACTTTGACTCCGGAGCGCAGGGCCTCTTCGTTGAGGACCGGCAGCGATCCCGGCAGGCCCAGGCAGACCGGGCAGGTGCGGGCGTTGGGGGCCTGTCCGAATTCATTGAGGCAGCCGCAGAAAATTTTTGTCCTGGTGCTGAATTGCAGGTGGACCTCAAGTCCGATCACGGTTTCGAATTTTTGTTCTGTGGGGTTCATGGCGTTTGTTGTCCCGTGTGTCATGTGACCTTGTGACGTGTGACTTGTGGCGCGTGATTTTTCATATCTTAGCTCTGCGTTTGTGCCATCCGGCCGCCTGCTCATAGGCGTGGGAGATCCGGAACATCATTTCTTCATCGAAAGCTTTGGTGATGATCTGCATGCCGATCGGCATCCCGGCCCTGGAAAATCCGCAGGGGATCGAAATGCCGGGCACGCCGCTCAGGTTCACGGAAATAGTGTAGATGTCGGACAGGTACATGGACAGCGGGTCGTCCGTTTTTTCACCGATCTTGAACGCCGTTGTCGGGGCCGTCGGGGTGATGATCGCGTCGCACTGCTGGAAGACGTCCTCGAAATCTTTTTTGATGAGCGTTCTCACCTTCTGCCCGCGCAGGTAATACGCGTCATAGTATCCGGAGGACAGCGAGTATGTTCCCAGCATGATCCGGCGTTTGGCCTCTTTGCCGAACCCGGCGTCACGGGTCTCCTCGAACATGTCCACGATCGCGGCCTTGCGGGATTCTTTGGGGACGGCGCGCAGGCCGTACTGGACCCCGTCGTAGCGGGCAAGGTTGGAGCTGGCTTCGGCCGTGGCCACGATGTAATAGGTGGCCACGCAGTATTTGGTATGGGGCAGCGACACCGCCTGGAACGTGGCCCCGAGTTTCTTGAGGAGCGCGGTCGCTTCGTCAACGGCCCTCTTCACTTCCGGGTCAATGCCCTCCAGCAGATATTCTTTCGGGATGCCGATCTTAAGCCCTTTGACATCTTTGCCCAGCGACTGCAGGTAATCCGGCACAGGCAGGTCGACCGACGTGGAATCCCGCTCGTCATGGCCCGCGATGATTTTGAGCAGTAAAGCCGCATCGGTGACGTCCTTGGTGAGAGGGCCGATCTGGTCCAGACTGGACGCGAACGCGATTAATCCGTAGCGGGACACGCGGCCGTAAGTCGGTTTGACACCCACGACCCCGCAGAACGACGCCGGCTGGCGGATCGAACCGCCGGTGTCCGACCCCAGGGCCCAGACCGCTTCCTGGGCGGCCACCGCCGCGGCCGAACCGCCGCTGGACCCGCCGGGAACGCAGTCCAGATTCCAGGGATTTCTTGTCGGCCCGTAACAGGAGTTCTCGGTGGAGGACCCGAACGCGAATTCGTCCATGTTCGTCTGTCCGGTGAAGACCGCCCCCGAGGCCTTGAGTTTTTCGATGACCGCCGCATCATAGGGAGGCACGAAACCTTTGAGGATTTTGGAACTGCAGGTGGTTTCCGATCCCTTGATGCAGATATTGTCCTTGATGGCGATGGGGATGGGGTACGGCCCTGCGGCGTCCGGCGCTGTTTTTACGCTGGTCCGGACATACGCCCTGACTTTCGGGTCAACGGAACGGATACGGTCCTGGATCGAGGCCGCGGCCTCTTTCGCGGCGGTTTTTCCCTGCCGGGTGAGGTCGAGCAATTCGTGGGCTGTGAGTTCGGTGAGGTTCATGGGGCGTTCTTACTCGATGACCTGGGGAACCTTGAAAAATCCTTTATGGCTGGAAACCGCGAAACTTAGCGCCTCGTCCTGTTTCAGCGACGGTTTGACCTGGTCCTTGCGAAAGACATTTTTCAGCGACAAAACATGGCTGGTCGGTTCGACCCGGGAGACATCGGCGTCTTTGAGGGTGTCGATGTAATGCAGGATTTGGGCCAGGTCCTTGGTAAGGCCTTCCAGTTCATGGTCTTCCAAGTGAAGCCGCGCCAGAGCGGCGATGTATGCGACGTCTTTTTTATCCATGAGAACGCGTCCGGTGAGTCTATCCAAATGCTGGATGATACGGAATTACGAAATTTTTATCTTAACATCATCCTGAGGGCGTGACAAGACGAAACTATCCCATTTTTTCCTTCAGATCCTCGGGAATTTGGACCGGCTTGAAATCTTTGTTGAGCGAAACCAGCGTGACTTCGGCCTCCACCATGAGCTTGCCGGTTTTGTCCTTGATCGTCTGCTCAAAGACCATTTGGGCCGCCGTTGTTTTTATCAGCTTGGCGTCGCAGATGATCGTGTCGCCGTAGCGGGCCGGGCTGCGGTACGTGATTGTGCACTTGCGGACCGCGTACAGGAAACCGCGTTTCTGGAACATGGCGACACTCATTCCTTTTTTTTCCAGGAATTCCGTCCTCGCCTCTTCCAGATATTTCAGGTAGTTCCCGTAATACACCACACCGCCGGCATCGGTGTCATGATAGAAAATGCGTTTTTCCATGAACTATCCCTTGGTTTTGATTGTTTTCAACTTTTCCTGAAGCCAGTAGCGGCTTGTCATCCGGAAATTGACTTTTCCCGTTCCGAAAAGGCGGGTGTTCTGGGCGTAGGACGACAGCTCCCTCGCCGTCTGCAGCAGCGATATTTTTTGTTCCTTTTGGGTCAGGACCTGCCAGGTCTCCACGATGGTGTCCGCGATGGCGCTTTCGGGATTCAGGCAGCGGCTTTTCATGTTGTCGAGGATCCATTGGAACTCCATCACCGCGGCATCTGCCGGTTTGATGCGCTGGCGCATCAGGACTTTTTCCGGGTTTTGGGCCCGGGCTTCGAGGACGGCCAATTTGTAGGCAATGCTGTTTTCGTTCAGAGCGACGGCCGGCCGTGGCGATGCGGCGAGCAAAATGAGCGCGGTTGTGAATACGGAGAAAAATATCTTTTTCACGGGAAAATAATGATGGGGTTGATCCAACGGGACTATTCTTGCATCCGTCAGGGGGAGTGTCAAGGCCCTTGCCGACAATTCTTGGCCTTTAGTAAAAATATTAAAAAATCATTTTTCACCTTGCATCTGATATTTCGACATGTTATATTTTTATTGGCCACGGGAATTTATCGTTTGATAAATTTTGTGGCCTTTTTTTCGGAATTTTCTGGGGGCGGGTTTTTTGATAACTGATAAATGCTTGGGATAATAGAGTTTATGGTTAGCGAAAAATTTTATAACAAAAAGGACAAAAAGGTGACAATGTCAAGCGTTGCAGACAAACGGTACCTCCCCCGCTGGGAAGTGAAGAACAGGATCAATTACCAGTTCGAGGACGATCCCCGGACTTACGAGGCCCAGAGCAAGGACATCAGCTGCAGCGGCGCGTGCCTTTACACACAAGGCTCCCTGCCGGTCCACCAGAAGATCAAAATGAAGATTTTTTTGGCGGATGATGTCGCGGTCAAGCTGGACGGGCAGATCCTGTGGAGCACGAACGCCCAGGGGAAGGACCTGGCCGGCATCATTTTTTCTGATGTCAGCCAGCAGGCCCAGGAATTGATCCTCAAGCACGCCTTCGAAATCAAGAAAGAAGACATGGTCAAGTATTGGTTCGAGGGCTGGGACAAAAAGTAAGTCCCCTCTCCTCCGTTACTCCCGACCTTTCTTCCTGGCGCCCGAGGCAATGTCTTTGCTCGCGTCCGCCAGGCGCACAAAATCCTCAAGAGACAGAGTTTCAGGACGCTGTTTGGGCTGGATGCCGGTTTGTTCGAGCGCCGGCAGAAGAAATTCTTTGTTGATCAGCCCGCCCAGGGCGTTGACGATCGTTTTCCGGCGCTGCTGGAAGGCGTGCCGGATCACGGTGAAAAGCCAGCCCTCATCCCCTGCGAGACGGCCTGGCCCGGAGGGCGTCAGCCGGATAAAACAGGACGTCACTTTGGGTGCCGGGCGGAACGCCCCTTTCCCGATTTTAAATAAGATCTCCGGTCGAAAATAATACTGCACAAAACACGTCAGAGCCCCGTAATCCTTGGCCCCTGCCTTGGCGATCAGGCGCTCTCCGAACTCCAGCTGGACCGTAATGAAAATTTCCCGGCATTGGCTCCGGCTGACGATCATCCGTTCGATGATCGGGGAGGAAATATTGTATGGGAGATTGCCGATCACCTTCAAACGTGACGGCAGGGATCCGAAGGGAAATTGCAGGATATCCGCATGAAGAACCGTCACGTTCTGGCCGGTGAACTTTTTGTCGAGTTCACGGCATAACGGCAGATCCGTTTCCACCGCGTAGACGTGCAGGGCCCGCGATGCGATGCCTTCGGTCAGGACGCCGAGCCCCGGGCCGATCTCAAGCACCATGTCGTTTTTTTGAAGATCGCAGGCTTCGATGATCCGGTCCCGCACGGCCGGATCGCAGAGGAAATGCTGCCCGAGATGTTTTTTCGGAAGGATGTGCGAAGGGGTTTTTAAGTTCATCGGGAAGCCAGCTCAGCGGCCAGCCGGATGGCTGCCTTCATGGACGATGGATCGGCCTTGTTTTTGCCGGCTATGTCGAACGCGGTCCCGTGCGCCGGCGAGGTGCGGATGAACGGCAGGCCGACGGTGAGATTGACGACATTGCGGAAATACAGGGTCTTGACCGGGATGAGTCCCTGGTCGTGGTACATGGCGATGACGATGTCGTAGCTTTTCCTCTTGTCATCGGTGAACAGTGTGTCGGCCGCCCAGGGGCCGGTCGCCTGAATGCCGCGGGCGCGGGCTCTTTGGACCGCAGGAAGGATCCTGGTCCTGTCCTCTCTCCCTATCTGTCCTCCCTCGCCGGCGTGCGGATTGAGCCCGCAAACGGCGATCCGGGGACGCGCAATCTTAAAATATTTTTTGAGGGATTGGTGGGCCATGAGGATGGCGCGGTAAACGTTGTCCGGCCGGATCACTCCGGCGACATCTTTGAGAGCGATATGCCGGGTGACGATCAGGGTTCGCAGCCCCCGGGAGACAAACAGCATTTCATATTTTTTGATCCCGAAGGCCCCAGCCAGGAATTCCGTGTGTCCGTGGAAAATGGGACCGAGGGTCGTTATGGCTTCTTTGCTGACCGGTGCTGTGACCAGCGCCTGGATGTCCTTGCTTCTAAGCAGAGTGACCGCTGTTTTGAGACAATGGATTGACGCCAGGCCGGTGGCCCGGTCCGGATGTCCAGGGTGAATCCTTCCGGAAGGGACAGCGGCCCATTCGCAGGGTGAGGAGACTTTCAGCCGGTAACGCTTGAAAATGGCGGGGTCGCCGATGATGGTGAATCGGCCCAGACGCCGGACCGTCCTGTCGGCCAAGGCCTTGGCGATCACTTCTGGCCCGATCCCCGAGGGATCCCCCATCGTGATCCCTATGACTGGTCGCTGGCCGGACGGCATGGGATCATCGCTCCTTGATCTCAACGTAGGCGGTTTTCTTGAGGCCGTCGATCCAGGACCGCAGCCGTTCCCGGTATTTTTTGGAAAAGATCATATTGTAAATGGATTCCTTGACCTCTTCCAGCGGAGCGGTCTCGGCTGGGAGTTTGTTTTTCACTTTGAAAATGTAGAATCCCCCCCCGGCCTCGATCACGGGGGAGACCTCTCCGGCCTTGAGCGGCAGCACGGCTTCTTCGATCTGCGGAAGCATCTGCCCTTTCGCCATGATCCCAACAGAGGAGGCCTGGGAGAACTGTTTGGCGACGTCTGCGAAGTCTTTCCCCTCCTTGAGCAGCCCCAGGGCCTCTTCGGCCTTTTGCCGGGCGTCGTCCGCCGGTTCCCCGGCCTTGATGAAGATGGAATCCAGGTCCACGCGTTCGGCTTTTTTGTATGTGTCGATGTTAGCGGTGTAGTATGCCGTGACTTCCTGCGGGTTGACGTAAATTTTGTTTCGGACCTGGTCGTCCACCAGGAATTTGATCTTCATCTGCTCAATGATTTTGTTGCGCAGGTCCGTGACGTTGTTGCCGTCGGTCAATAGCGCGTTTAAGAAAACTTCTTTGGAAGGATATTGTTTCTCAATGTCCGCCATTTTTTTCTGGATGGCCTCCTCTCTGACCTGGACACCTTTGCGGCTGGCCTCGGTGAGGATCAGCCGGTCCTCGATCAACCGGTTAATGGCGTTGTCCCGGATCTCTTTCATGGCCTTTTGGATGTCCTCTTCGCTTTGCCCCTCGGATTTCAGCTGATAATAATAGGAATCGAGATATTCCCTCAGGTCGCGGAGGGTGATGATGTCGTCATTGACCACCGCCAGGATACCGTCTTCCACGGCCCCTGCCGGGGGAACCGCCGGGCCGGCGGCCGCCAGCGTCATGAGGGAGACGACCATGAGAACTTTGGGAATGCGCTTCATGAGATTTTGACTCCTTTGGTTTTTTTCAGGTGCCCGATGGATTCTTTTAGCAGGCGGCAATACAGGTCGAACCCGACGGCCGCGATATAGCCGCTTTGCTCTTCACCTAAAAGGTTCCCGGCCCCGCGGATCTGCAGGTCCTCAAACGCGATCTGGAACCCCGCCCCGAGTTCGCTGTATTTCTGCAGGGCCTTGAGCCGCAGTTTGGCTTCGTGGGTCATCGCCCTGGGATCCGGAACGATAAAATAGGCGTACGCCTGCTGGGTGAACCTCCCGACCCGTCCGCGCAGCTGGTGCAGCTCGGACAGCCCGAAGCGGTCAGCCCTGTTGATGATGAGCGTGTTGGCGTTAGGGACGTCGATGCCTGACTCGATGATCGTCGTGCAGATCAGGATGTCGATCTCGCCTTTCAGGAATTTTAACATAATTTCTTCCAAAAGTCTTGATGGCATTTGGCCGTGGCCGATCGCCGTCCTGGCCTGCGGGGCCAGCCGCTGGACGATCTTGGCGATCCGGTCGATGTCCTCCACCCGGTTGTGGAGGAAGAAAACCTGTCCTTTGCGGCCGAGTTCCCGGCGGACGGTTTCCCGGATCAGGTCTTCGTCAAACGCCACGATGTGGGTGTCGACAGGGACGCGTTTCTGGGGGGGCGTGGAGATCACCGACATGTCCTTGGCCCCGGATATGCTCATGTAAAGGGTCCGGGGGATCGGCGTGGCGGTCATTGTGAGGACGTCGACGAGCAGTTTCATGTGCTTGAGCCGTTCCTTGGCCTTGACGCCGAAACGCTGTTCTTCATCGATCACGATCAGCCCCAGGTCTTTGAAGGCGATGTCTTTGGAAATGAGCCGGTGCGTTCCGATGACGATGTCGACCTCACCGCTCGCCAGGCCTTTGAGGATGGTGGCCTGCTCGTGTTTGGTGCGGAAGCGGCTCAGCATTTCCACCCTGACCGGGAAGTTTTTCATCCGCTGGCTGAAGTTATAGTGGTGCTGTTCGGCCAGGATCGTGGTGGGGACCAGCACGGCCACCTGCTTGTTGTCCATGACGGCCTTGAACGCGGCCCGCAGGGCGACCTCGGTCTTTCCGTAGCCCACGTCCCCGCACAGCAGGCGGTCCATGGGCTGTTCGGATTCCATGTCCGCCTTGACCTCCTGGGTCGACTTGATCTGGTCCGGAGTCTCTTCAAAGGGGAATGCGTCCTCGAATTCTTTTTGCCAGGGCGCGTCGGCGGAAAAAGCGTGTCCCTTGAGGCTGGCCCTCATGGCCTGCACGTGCAGGAGCTCCGCGGCCAGCCGTTCCAGTTTTTTCTGGATGTGGTTTTTGATCTTCAGCCATTCCTTGGAGCCCAGCTTGAAAAGGCGCGGAGGTTTTTTGTGGAAGCTGACGTATTTTTGGACGAGGTGCAGGTCGTGGCGGGGAACGAACAGCCGGTCTCCCCCCTGGTATTCAATGACCAGGTGGTCTTTGTCCCGGCCCTGCACGAGCATCGGTTTGATCCCGAGGAACTTACCGACCCCGTGCTGGTGATGGACGACGTAGTCGCCTTCCTGGATATCGATGAAGGGATTGAGCGGGATGTCCGAGGAGAACGATTTTTCTTTGGGCGGCTTGGCGGCCAGGATCAGGACGATCTTGTGCTCCCAGATCGCCTTGCCGGTCGCGAGATTGAAACTGGAGATCGTCCGGATACGGTCGTCATCCAGGGCGATGCGGACGGGGCTGTCGAAATTCGCCGGGAAGATGTCGAGGACCTCTCCCCGGCGGCTGAAGTCGCCTTCCTGGACCACGGAAGGGGCGTTCCGGTAGGACAGGGCTGTCAGGCTGGACAGGATTTCCTCAACGTTGATGTGCTGTTCGACGAACAGCTTGAGGGACTGGAACATAGGACATCATGCGGACCGCCGCCCTCCTGCCGGAACGCCCGCCGGCGCGCTGCCGAACCATTTTTGGCAGGCGATGACCAGCGGCGAGGCGATAAAGATCGTCGAGTAAGATCCGGCGATGAACCCGATGATCATGACCAGGGCGAAGGTGTTGAGCACTTCTCCGCCTTTGAGATACAGGGCCATCACGGACAGGAACGTCAACAGAGACGTCAGGATCGTCCGGCTCAATGTCTGGTTGACGCTCAGGTTGACGATGTCCTTGAGCTCGAACCGGCGGCTTTTGGCCAGATTCTCCCGGACACGGTCGTAGATGACGATGGTGTCGTTGATGGAGAACCCGGCGATCGTCAACAGCGCGGTGACAACCAGGAGATCCACCTGCCGGCCCATCATGACGATGACGCCCAGGGTCACGACCACGTCGTGCAGGAGCGCGACCACGCCGGCCGTGGCGAAGTCGAAATGCTTGAACCGGGTGCCGACGTAGAGCAGAATCCCGGCCAGGGCGAAGATCACGGCCAGAAGGGCGCGCTCGCGCAGGTGTTTCCCGACGATGGGGCCGACGTTTTCAACCCTCATGACTTGATAGGCGTTATCGGGCATTTGGGATTTGAACAATTCCTGCACCTGGGAAACCGTATCGCCCGGTGTCCGGATGATCCAGCTCTCGTCAAACTCGGCTGTCTTTTTGACCTGCTGGATATTAACGTCCGCGATATTTCCCCGGCTGATGATGTTGCGCAGTTCTTCCCCCAGAACCGGCTTTGAGAACCGGTATTCCTGGACCTGTCCGCCGGAAAAATCGATCCCGTAAACCTTGTCCTGGTTTCTGAAAAATGTGGTCATGCCCGCGATGACCAGCGCCAGGGAGATGGCGTAGAAGATATACCGTTTGCTGATGAAATCGATCTTGGTGTCTTTGAACAATTGGAGCATTTTCAGAGACTTGATCCAGCCGAATTCCAGAAGCATCATGAAAATCGTGCGGCTGACGAACAGCGCCGTGAACAAGCTGGAGACCAACCCGATGGTGAGGGTGACGGCGAAGCCCTTGATCGGGCCTGACCCGAACTGAAAAAGCATGAACGCGGCGATCAGGGTCGTGATATTGGAATCAAAGATGGCGCTGAAGGCGCGGTTGAACCCGTTGGCGATCGCCGTGCGCAGCGGGCGTCCGATCTGGATTTCTTCCCGGATGCGCTCGTTGATCAGGACGTTCGCGTCCACGGCCATGCCCAGGGTGAGGATGATCCCGGCGATGCCCGGCAGGGTCAGAGTGACCTGGGACTCCGGCAGGGTCATTTTCAAAAAGCCCATGAGCCCGGTGATCAACAGCAGGTTCAGGACCAACGCGATATCCGCCACCAGCCCCGCGACCAGGTAATAGGCCGCCATGAAAATGACGACCAGGGTGATCCCGAGGATGCTGGCGCTGATGCCGGCGGTGATGGAATCTTTTCCAAGGAGCGGCCCGATGGTCCTCTCCTCTTCGACCCGCATGGGCGCGGGCAGGGCCCCTGACCGTAACGACAGGGCCAGCAGGGACGCTTCTTCAAACGTGAATGTCCCGGTGATCTCTCCGCTGCCGGTCAGGATCGGTTCGTTGATGTTGGGGGCCGAGATGACCTCGTCGTCCAGGACGATCGCGAGCTGTTCGTCCACATGTTTGCTGGTGATGTCCCCGAACAGTTTTGTCCCCTCGTTATTCAGGGTGAAGGAAATTTTGGGCTGGCCGAGACTGCTGGAATCAAAATCCACGCGGGCGTCAGAGATCGCGTCGCCCTTTAGGGCCGGTTTGGCCTCGATGAGGACGGGCCTGCGGTCGTTTTTGGTGTTTTTCAAAAGGTATCCCTCGGGGACCTGCCCGGAAATGGCTTCCTGCATTTTCGTGGGATTGTCGTTGACCATGTGGAAGGTCAGCTGGGCCACGCGGCCGATCATCTTCATGGCCGCGTCGCGGTCGGTGACCCCGGGCAGCTGGACGATGATCTGGTCGTCGCCCTGGCGCTGGATGACGGGTTCGCTCACGCCAAGCCCGTCGATGCGGTTGCGGAGGATCTCGATGGCCCGGACGACCGCGTCGCTTTTGGCGTTGTCGTCCAGCTTCTCCGTCTCCACCTTCAGGATGAGGTGCATCCCTCCCTTGAGGTCAAGCCCGAGGTTGATCCTTTGTTCCAGGGGGAATGTGAAAAACAGGGCCGCGGCAACCACTCCCAGGATGGTCAGCAGCCGGACGCGAAGTTCTTTGCTCATGAGACTTTCACCTTTCTTCATTGAATTAATCCCAACTGCCTCGCTACGGCTCGGCAAGACGCTGGGATTAATTCCGGCATTGATTTGCGTTCACTCTCGTTCCGCAAGTCAAGCCGTCATTAGGCTTTCACCTTGACGGTGGCGATGGAATCTTTTTCGACTTCGATCTTAGTGTTGTCGTCGATTCGCACGACCACGGTTGTCGTCTTGACGTTGACCACCGTGCCGTGGATCCCCCCGGCGCAGATGACCTGGTCGTTCTTTTTGACGTTGGCGATCGTTTCTTTCTGCTGGCGCTGTTTGTCCTTTTCCGGACGGATCACAAGCACGTAGAAAATGAGGAACACCAGAAGAAACGGAACCATCTGGAACAACGGATTTCCTGTTTGTTCAGGGGACATGGAGACCTCTTTTAGGTTCAAGATATTTTTTGAACCCCAGCAGCCCTAAACGCTAGGCAGGGCTGACCGCTGGGGTTAATTCGCACAGTGACTTATGTTCGCTGCGCTCCATAAGTCACGTGCTTATTTAGCTTTCTTACTCCTCTTGACCAGCGAGCGGACGGTGTCGCTCATCTGCGCGCCCTGGGCGACCCATTTCTCGATTTTCTCATGCTCGACCTTCAGGAGTTCCGGGTTTTTGGCCGGATCATAGTATCCCAGAATTTCGAGATGGCGCGCCTGCCGGGCGGCTGCGCGGCTGATGGCGACAATGCGGTAATTGTAGTGCTTGTTGGCGATCTTCCCTGCTTTTTGCAGTCTGATGCGGACTTCCATTACGAACCTCCGTGTGTGACAGTTGATGAAACTGTGTTTACCGGTGCGCGGATTCGATAGCCATGACCTGCGCCCGGGCTTTATTGACGGTTTCCCTGTATTCGTTAAGGGGCACGGAATCGGCCACGATCCCCGCCCCGGCTTGAATGTAAGCTTTCTTCCCTTTGATGACGATGGTCCGGATCGTGATGCAGGAATCCAGATTGCCGTTGAAACTGAAATATCCGATGCACCCTCCATAAGGCCCGCGGGAGACGTTTTCCAGTTCATCGATGATTTCCATGGCCCGGATCTTGGGCGCGCCGGACAGCGTTCCGGCCGGAAAAGCGGCTTCCAAAACGTCAAAGGCGTCTTGGGACGGCTTGAGGCGCCCCTTGACGTTGCTGACGATGTGCATCACATGCGAATATTTCTCGACCGCCATGAATTCCGAGACCTTGACCGTGCCCTGGCTGCACACCCGGCCCAGATCGTTGCGGCCCAGATCCACCAGCATGATGTGCTCGGCCCTCTCTTTGGGGTCGGCCAGGAGCTCTTTCGCCAGGGCCTGGTCCTCGGCGTCGCTCTTGCCCCGGCGCCGCGTTCCGGCGATCGGCCGGGTTTCCACGATCCCGTCCTCGCAGCGGACCAGGAGCTCCGGAGACGAGCCCGCGATCTGGATGTCGTCGAAATTCAGAAAGTACATGTATGGCGACGGGTTTAAAAGCCGGAGTCTTCGATACACCTCAAAGGGCCCGGTCTTCAAATCGACGCAGAACCGCTGGGAAAGAACGACCTGGATGATGTCCCCGGCCCGGATGTATTTTTTTGCCTTTTGGACGATGTCTTCGTACTGCCGCTGGGTCATATTTGACCCGACGGACGGGATTTTTGACCCGACGGGGATTTTGTCTCCCATCATTTTAAGGGGTTTCGCGATTTTGGCAACTGTTTTATCGATTTGTTTGACGGCCTCGCGGTAGGCGGCGATTTTGCGGTCTGCGGACGCCTTGGGGTCCACATGGACACAGCGGACGACCTTGATCTTGTGGTTCCGGTGGTCGAAAATGACCAGGTCCTTGGCCAGGACCAGCAGGATGTCGGGAAGCTTGAGATCGTCCTTGGGTTTGTCCGGCAGTCGCTCAAAGAATCGGACCACGTCATAGCCGATATATCCCACCATCCCTCCACAAAATCTGGGCAACCCTGGAATGTCCACCAACCGATAGCGGCGCATGACCTGGCGGATGTATTCGAGCGGGGTTCTTTTGATCGGTAGCCGTTCTTTTTTGATCCGGCCTTGGTCCAAGGTGGTGACATGGAGTTCCCGGCCCTGGCTGCGGATGACCATCTTCGGGGCCGTGGCCATGAAGGAATACCGGGCGAGCTTTTCTTCCCCTTCCACGGATTCCAACAGAAACGAGTATTTTGCCCCGCTTCTGAGCTTCAGATACGTGGAAACCGGCGTGTCCATGTCCCCCGGGATCTCCCGGTAGACGGGGATCAGGTTGCCTTTGCGGCAGAGCCGCAGGAATTCTTTTTGGTCTGGATAGTGCATATGTTTTTTTGAAGATGGAAAATGGAAGATAGAAGATGGAAGTGTTACGGCTTTTGTCCATCTTCCATCTGCAATCTTCTATCTTCTATTTTCCTGGCCTTTTAATTTTTCTATAAAAACAGCTGCGCAACATGGTATGGCACGCCGCGCCGATCTGCTTGACGGTGATCAGCAGGCAGTCGCAGTCGCAATCGTAATAGATATCTTTTACAAATTGGAAGTGGCCTGAGGTCATCCCCTTGACCCAGTATTCCTTGCGGGAACGGGACCAGAAACAGGTCTTGCCCAGCTTGAGGGTCTGCTTGAGCGAGTCGATGTTCATGAAGGCCATCATGAGGACGTCCTTGTTCTTGTAGTCCTGGACAATGGCCGGGATCAGCCCGTTGTTGTCGAAGCGGAGCTTGTTCAGGTTGCGCGGGGTGATCTGGATCTTTTCCAACTTGGATTTCATAATCTGACCTCGATGGCTTTGGTTTGTAAGTATCGTTTGACGTCCTGGATCTTGAGCTCGCCGTAATGGAACACGGACGCGGCCAGGGCCGCGTCGGCGCCGGTTTCAGCGAGCACGTGGTAGAAATCTTCGGTTTTCCCTGCCCCTCCCGAGGCAATGACCGGGATGTTGACGGCCCGGCATACGGTTTTGGTCAGGGCGATGTCGTAGCCGTTTTTGGTACCGTCAAAATCCATGCTGGTCAACAGGATCTCGCCGGCGCCCAGCTGTTCGGCCTCTTTGACCCATTGGATCGCGTCCTTGCCGGCGTTGATCCGCCCGCCGTTGATGTAAACGTCCCAGGAGCCGTTGCTCTTTTTGGCGTCCACCGCGACCACGATGCACTGGCTGCCGAAGTGTTCCGCGGCCTCCGTGATCAATTTCGGGTTTTTGACCGCGGCGGAATTGATCGAGACTTTATCGGCCCCGGCGTTCAAAAGGGCGCGGATGTCTTCCAGGTTGTTGATCCCCCCGCCCACCGTGAGCGGCATAAAGACCTGCTCGGCCGTGGCTTTGACAACGTCCAGAATGATGGAGCGTTTTTCATGGCTGGCCGTGATGTCCAGAAACACGATCTCGTCCGCCAGGTTCTGGTCATAGGCCTTGGCGATGTCCACCGGGTCCCCGGCGTCGCGCAGGTTGACGAAATTGACCCCCTTCACCACCCGTCCGTCCTTGACGTCCAGGCAGGGGATTATCCTTTTGGTGAGCATATAGACCTTTGTTCCATGGCAAGGAAAAACTTTTAGATTAAAATGGCCGTTATGCCGGTTACCACAATCATTGATTGTGAGGAGCCAGTATTTTTAACGCGTCCTTGAAATCCAGCGTGCCTTCGTAAATGGCTTTCCCTGTGATCGCCCCGAGCAGATGCGGATAATCAAGGGATAGTCTTTTTAATTTTTCAACGTCATCACTCCTGGCTATTCCTCCAGAGGCAATGACCGGGATGCGGACGGTTTTCAGGATTTCTTCAATTCCGTCAAAGTTGGGCCCCTTCAGCATCCCGTCCCGGGCAATGTCGGTGTAGATCAGGCATTGGACGCCGATCTCTTCCAGGTCTTTGGCCAATTCTGTTCCCTTGATATTGGCTTTTTTCGTCCATCCCCGGTAGGTCACATAACCGTCGGAGCAGTCAATGCTCACGGCTATCCTGTCCGTCCATTTGGCGATGATGTCCTTCAGTCCCTGGTTTTCCGCCGGGCGCAGATAGATGTCTTTTTCAATGACGGCGGACGTCCCCAACACCACCCTGCTGACGGAGCCCTTTTTTCCCAAAAGAAGATCAATGATGTCTTTGGACCGGATGCCTCCCCCCAGTTGCACGGGGATCTTCACGGCCTCGACGATCGAGCGGATCGCGTCCAGGTTCTTCAGGTGCCCGGTCGCCGCGCCGTCCAGGTCAACCACATGCAGCAGCTTGGCCCCGTCCTTTTCCCAGTGCTGGGCCACCTTGGCCGGATGGGTATTGTATTCCGTGACCTGGTCGAAATGCCCCTGGACGAGACGCACGACCTTGCCGTTTTTCAGATCAATGGCCGGAATAAGCAACATTGAACAGTTCCTCTGATTGAACACATTGTTTTGTTCGGCCCGGGGCTGTGCCCCGTGCTCAAACAGCGATCCCGCTTTTTTCTGGTCTAAATTTGATGGAAAAGCGGTCTCGAATGGTTCGGCTTTCGCTCACCATCCCGAACGAAACACCGAGGGCCTGCGCGCGGGACACAGCCCCGGGCCCGCACCGGCAACAAATAAATTAGAGCCTCACAAAATTTTCCAGGATCTTGAGTCCGATGGCCTGGCTCTTCTCCGGGTGGAACTGGACCGCGAACAGGTTGTCCTTCCAGACGGACGAAGTGAATTCAACGCCGTACCCGGTGGCTGTGGCCACGATCTTGGGATCAGCCGGCTGGGCGTAATACGAGTGGCAAAAATAGACGTTGGCACCGTTGCTGATGCCTTTGAGGAACGGACAATTGTCTTTTTTCAGGATCAGTTGGTTCCATCCCATGTGCGGCACTTTAAGCTTAGTGAACCGCCCGACCGTGCCCGGCAGGATGCCCAGGCCTGTCACGCCCCCGCCCTCATCTCCTTTTTCAAATAACAGCTGTAATCCCAGGCATATCCCCAAAAACGGTTTTTTCCCGGCGATCGCCTTGCGGATGGCCTCCGGCATTCCCATGGAGTTTAATTTTTCCATGGCCGGCCGCATGGCCCCGACGCCCGGCAGCACGATTTTTTGCGCCTTGGCCAGATCGTCCGCGTTCTGAGTGATGCTGGCGCGGGCGCCCGCCTTTTCCAGGGCCTTCTGCACACTGCGCAGGTTTCCCATGCCGTAGTCGATGATGGCAATCATGATTTATTTTGTTGGGTCACAAGGACACACGTCACATGTCTCAGGATGGTTTAGTCGATAATGCCCTTTGTAGAAGGGATCCCTCCCTTGCGACGAGGATCAACCTGTGTGGCTTGGTCCAACGCAATTCCAAGAGATTTGAAGACAGTTTCAATATTTGTATGCAAATCGTTGCTAGGGTTTTGAATTGTGAAGCTAAGAGTCGCTCCTAAGTTGAGAGCAAACGATTCAAGAAAGTGCTCTAAATAAACAAAAGAATATCCTTCTTGCTTTTGTTCCTTCAAAACATCCATCCCATTTTTTGCCTCAAACATGTGGGCACCCTTTTGGAAAGTTTTCGGGTATTCCCCCTCAGCGTTGAAGCGATAATAGCCACGGCCACTTATGTCGATAACGCATTTCCCAACAGTCGCCTCCATGGGGGCATAGGCATACCCGAATCTTTTTATTCCTGCTTTTTCTTCTCCAAGAGCTTTTTTAAACGCTTTACCCAATGCTATCCCAATATCTTCGTTGGTGTGGTGAATGTCAATATGGGTATCGCCCTTCACATCTAGAGCCAGATCAAAAAAACCGTGGAATGCGAAGAGTTCAAGCATGTGGTTTAAAAAACCAATTGGACTTTTAATTTTTGTATTTCCACTTCCGTTAACATTCAGTTCACCGATGATCTCGGTTTCTTTGCTTTTGCGATCGATAACGGCTTTACGTTCGGTCATGAGACGGTCCTTTCCTTACTTGAAACGGACTTCGATGGAATCCGCGTGTTTTTTCAATCCTTCGATGATCGCGATCTTCTGGATCGGCTGGCGCAGCCGTTCCAGGGCTTTCTTGGAATAGGAAATCACGTGGCTTTTTTTCATGAAGTCGGAGACGCAGAGCCCGGAAAAAAACCGGGCCGTCCCCAGGGTCGGGAGCACGTGGCTCGGTCCGGCGGCGTAATCGCCCAGCGCTGTCGGGCTGTAGGGCCCGAGGAAGACCGCCCCGGCGTTTTTAATTTTTTTCGCCACGCTGGACGGGTTATTGGTCAGGATCTGGAGATGTTCCGGCGCGAGCCGGTTGGCGATGTCTACGGCCTCATCCAAATTTTTAGCGTAGATGCTGTATCCCTGCGTGAGCCGTTTGCGGACCTGGCGGATCAGGTCTCTGGATGTCGTGACCAGGATCGCCAGTCCCCCCAGGTGTTCCAACTGGGCTTCCATGTCCGCGATTACGAACTCCGGGTTGCTGTAACGGTTGGCGATCACGACGAGCTCCGTCGGACCGGCCAGCATGTCGATGTCCACGTAGCCGAAAATTTGGCGCTTGGCCTCGGTCACGTACATGTTGCCCGGGCCGATGATTTTATCCACCCGGGGTATGGTCTTGGTCCCGAAGGCCAGCGCCGCGATGGCCTGGGCGCCGCCCACCTTGTAAATTTCGTTGACCTTGAGCAGGTTCGCCACGGCCAGGATATGCGGATTGATGTGTCCGTTTTTGTCCGGGGGCGCGACCATGGCGATGCGTTTGACGCCGGCGACCTGGGCCGGGATCACGGTCATGTAGACCGTTGACATCAGGGGCGCGGTTCCTGCCGGGATGTAAATTCCGACGGAATCCAGAGGGATGAAATTTTCTTTGAGCAGGACGCCGTCCTGGTCCTTGACCCGGCACGGCCTCTGGATCTGGGCCTTGTAAAAGGCCGTGACGTTGTTGATGATGACCTTGAGGTCCGCGATGAACTCGCTGGTGATGTTCTGGAACGCGCCGCTGATCTCCCGCTCGGCCACGCGCAGGTCCTTGGGCTCGATCTTGACCTTGTCGAACCGGCGTGTATACTTGAGGACGGCTTCGTCCCCGTTGTTCCGGACATCCTCGACGATGGTCCGCACCTTTTCCTCGATATGGCGTTTGCGGAAGTACAGGTTACGGTCGAACAGCTTCTGCGCGTTTTTCCCATGCATCTTGAAGGTTTTCATAAGGGGTTTCCTGTCAGAATTTTATGTTTGCGAATTTTTGCTCAAGCCATTGCCTGGCGTGCTGGACAGCGGCTTCGATTTTGGCCGGATCCTTTGTGCCGGCCTGGGCCATCTGCGGCCGCCCGCCGCCGTTGCCGTTGATCATCGGTTTGATCTGTTCGATGATATCATTGGCCTTGATATTGTGTTTGATCAAATCTTCCGAAGCCGTGGCCACAACATACCCGCTCCCCGATCCGATGACAACGGCCGCCGAGGGAATGCTTTGCTTGACGACGTCCGCGGCGTTGCGCAGGGCTTCAACCCCGACGTTGTCATATTTGATGAAATGCGTTACGATTTGAGGGGCATTTTTGTCCAAAATTTTATCGACTTTCTGCTTCACCTCATCCAGGATGTCCGCGAGCTGGAATTTTTGCGCCTGGACGGCCGCCTCCTTCAGGGCCAGCGCTTCTTTCTGGCTCTTGGCGATTTCTTCCTGCTGGCGAATGAATTCCTCGGCGTCTTTTGCGGTTTTTGCTTCCAGGCGGCGGATTCCCTGGGCCACGGCGCCCTCTCCGGTGATCTTCACCCGTTCGATCTGTCCGGTGTCCTTGACATGAGTGCCGCCGCAGAGTTCCTTTGAGTAGCCGCCGATGGAAACAACGCGGACCTTCTGGCCGTATTTTTCGGCAAAAAAAGCCAGGGCCCCGCTTTTCTTTGCTTCTTCGAGGGGCAGCTCGGTTGTTTCAACCAGGTCTGATGCCCGGACCCATCCGTTAACGATGCTTTCGATCTCTGAAATCTGGTTTTTGACGATGGCCTGGGGGTGCGTGAAATCGAAACGCAGCCGGTCTTCGGCCACAAGCGATCCCTGCTGTTGCACGTGCGTCCCGAGGATTTTTCGCAATGCCGCCTGCAGAAGATGTGTGGCCGTGTGGTTACGCATGATGGACAAACGCCGCCCGGCATCGATCTTCGCTTCTACCGCATCACCACTCTTGATTGTTCCTTTTTCTACCGTGCCGGAATGGATATAAATGTCGGATTTCTTCTTCGTGTCCGTCACGCGGATCGTCCCGCCGCTGGAGGAGATGACCCCCGTGTCACCGATCTGCCCGCCTGCTTCGGCGTAAAACGGGGTTCGGTCCAAGAGAATCTTGATGTGGTCGCCCTCGGAAACCTTTACGGCTTCCTGGTTGTCCTTGAACAACTTGAGGACGACCCCCTTCGCTGTTGCATCGCTATAACCCAGAAATTGCGTCTTGGCGACGTTTAGATTCAAGCTCGCGTCGGCAAACACATCCCCGGCCATCTTGCTGCCGGCGCGGGACTTTTCTTTTTGTTGCTCCATATTGGCAAGGAAATAAACCATGTCCCGTTGAATTTGGTCTGTTGAAATTCCGGCGGCTTCCGCCGTGTCCAGGATGACCGGGACCGGAAGGCCAAAGGTATCGCGATACTTAAAATACAGTTCTCCCCGCTGTTCCGGGGTTTGTTCCAATGAAAGCTGTTCTTTCAGTTCCGGGACGCGCTGTTTCCTGACAAGGATGAATGCCTCTTCGCCGTTTTTGATATGCATCATGATGTCTTTGGCCTTGTCTCCCAGTTCCGGATACGGCGCCTTCATGACATCCACAACGGCCGGAACAAGTTTATAAACGCGAGGTTCTTCTGCTCCGCTGTTCAAGGCGATATTGGCGCTGTCATTGATGAGCCGTTTGACGACAGAGCCGCGCTCTTTGTTCGAGGGGATGATCCCATCGGTGATCGCAAACGTGATCGCGCGGATATGATCGGCAATGATCTTTTTCTCCCGGAGCTCAATGTTCTTGCTGATCTCTGTGTCGATAGCTTGAATCACCGGCTCAAACAGATCTGTTTCGTAATTGGTCTTCTTGTCCTGCACCACCGCGACGAGCCGTTCCAGGCCCATTCCGGTGTCGATGTTTTTGGCCGGCAAAGGTTCGAGCACGCCGCCGTCCTTGCGGTTGAATTGCGTGAAGACCAGGTTCCAGACCTCAGAAAACCGGCCGCAGCTGCAGTCCGGGTCGCATTTGTCTCCGTTAGGGCATTTCGGATTGACGCCGTAATCGTAGAAAATTTCCGAGCACGGGCCGCAGGGGCCGTTCGGGCCATTTTTTTTCGCGTCCGACGGCCAGAAGTTGCTTTTGTCGCCCAGCTTCACGATTCTGCTGGCAGGGATTTTGATGTCTTTCAGCCAGATCTGGTAGGCCTCTTCGTCATCCTTGTAAACCGACACCCAGAGTTTTTCCTCCGGGATTTTCACTTCCCGGGTCAGGAATTCCCAGGCCCAGGCAATGGCTTCTTTTTTGAAATAATCGCCGAAGGAAAAGTTGCCCAGCATTTCAAAAAACGTGTGGTGAAAGGCCGTCTTGCCAATTTTATCCAAGTCATCGGTGCGCAGGCATTTTTGCGAAGAGGCCGCCCGTTTGAGACCCTTGTCGATGCCGAGGAAATTCAGCTTGAACTGCTGCATGCCGGCCGTCGTGAACAGGACCGTCGGGTCGTCTTTCGGCACGACCGAGTCGCTGGGCACGATGGTGTGTCCTTTGGAAGCGAAAAAGTCCAGGAACTTTTTTCTGATCTCGTTGGCTGTGAGATTAGGTGTCGTCATGGGTGCGTGTCAATTGCCGGAGAGCTTTCTGGATCACGGCCGGCCGGAACCCTCTCCGGGCCAGAAATTCGAACAGCCGCCGTTTGGCTTTCTGGGGATCGATCCCCTTGTATTTTTTCCACCGCCGCTGGGCCAAGCCGAGGACGGAATCGAGTTCTTCCTCTTCGCTGACCGCGAGCAACTCCCGGATGATGGCCTCGTCAACGCCTTTTTGCCGCAACTCGAACCGGATGCGCTGGGCGCCGAAAGGCTTGTTCAGCCGCGAGTTGATCCACGCCCGGGTGAAAACCGCGTCATCGAGAAACCGCGCTTTCTTAAAATATTCAACCGTGGTCTGGATAACATCCGGCGGGATGCCCTTGGCCGCCAGCTTGGAAACGATTTCCTTCTCGCTGCGCAGCCGGATCTTGAGCAGGCGGTAAACCGTTTCTCTCGCCTTGACCGCGGGATCATCAATGGGCGGCCTCCGTGTCATTCTCCAAGAACAAAATACCCGCGGATGGTCCGCACCAGGGCCTGCCCGTCCTTGGCTTTGGCCACGGCGCGGCTGAAATCCCCGATGTTATTCACGGCCTGCCGGTTGATCTCGATGATCACGTCCCCTTCTCTTAACCCCGCCATGGCCGCCGGGCTGCTGGGGTCGATCTTCGTGATGAAGACCCCGTTGGGGTTATCCCGGTTGAGCCGCTGGGCGATGTCCTGGGTCACGTTCTCGACAATCATGCCCCGCCATTCATTTTTCATCACAACCGGGGTATCGTCATCCGGCCGAGTGCTGGATTTTGCGTTATCGGTGATGATCCGTCCGTACCGGTCAAGCTTGGGCCGTTTGGCGATGGTCACCGGGATGGACAATTCCTTTTTGTCCCGAAGGACCCTCAGGTCCGCCTTTTCGCCGGCGTTCAAATTGTTGATGTATTTTACGAACATCGTCCCGTTCTTGACCGGGATGCCGTTGACCTTTATGATCACGTCGCCTTCTTTCAGCCCCGCGTCGTGGGCCGGGCTGTCCTCAAGCACTTGGACCGCGACCACCCCTTCGGTCGAATTGATGCCGAAATACTGGGCCAGCCGGGGGTTCATGTCCTGGATGGCGACGCCGATATAACCGTATTCGATCTCTTCACCCTTGATCAGCTGGTTCACGATCCTTTTGACGTAGTGCGACGGGATGGCGAACCCGATGCCCTGGTAGCCGCCGGAGGTGGAGAAAATCGCCACGTTGATCCCGACCACCTCACCTTGCAGATTGACCAGCGGTCCGCCGGAGTTTCCCGGGTTGATGGCGGCGTCGGTCTGGATCAAATCCGAGTAATCGGTGTCCCGGCGGGACGTTTTGGGCAGCGACCGGTGTAGCGCGCTCACGACGCCAGTCGTGACCGTCGGCTGGGGATCGGACAGAATCTGCCCGAACGGATTGCCGATCGCCACCACCCATTGGCCGATCTTGATCGTTTCAGAGTCGCCCAATTGCGCCACCGGAAGATTCTCCGCGTCGATCTTGATGACGGCCAAGTCCGTCCGGGGATCGGTGCCCTTGAGCGTGGCCGGAAAATTCCGGCCGTCGGGAAGAGTGACAAGTATCTTGTCGGCCCCCGCCACCACGTGCTCGTTGGTCAGGATGTAACCTTCTTTGTCAATGATGACGCCGGAGCCGAGCCCCATGCGCTTTTGCTCGTAATCCGGATAGTCTCCGAAAAATTCCGCAAAGAACCGGTTGAACGCGTCGTCCTCAAACGGGCTGCCGAAATATTGGCGCCGGACGTGATAGCGCTCGGTGGCCTGGGTTTTAATGGAGACCACGGCCGGACCCACTTTTTCCGCGACGGTTTCTATGGCGGTGGTAAAGTCAGGCGGAGTTTGGCCGAATCCGGAAGACGCTGAAAACACGAGAACAATAACCAGGGAAACCGTGGTTAAAAACAGCTTCAGGATTTTCGTGGCCATCGTGTCCTTCTTCATAAAACAACCAGCCCAACCGTGAAGGTTGAGCCGGTTGATGATTCGCGAGCGCCGGGTTTCGGCTCCGCGCTTTCCGTTATTTTTTCGCGTGCATTTTTTCCAGGATCAGTTTCTCGATTTTGGAAAGGATCTTGGGGTTGTCCTGCAGGAAGCTTTTGACGGCATCCCGGCCCTGTCCCAGCTTTTCGTTCTCGAAAGAAAACCAGCTGCCGGCCTTTTGGATGATCTCGGTTTTGAGGGCCAGATCCATGATGTCGAGCGTCCGGGAGATCCCTTCGTTGAAATGGATCTCGAACTCGGCCTCGCGGAACGGCGGCGCCACCTTGTTCTTGACGACCTTGGCGCGGACACGGTTGCCGATCACCTCATCCCCTCGTTTGATGGACTCGATGCGGCGAAGGTCGATCCTCACCGAAGCGTAAAATTTGAGCGCGTTGCCGCCGGTGGTCGTTTCGGGGTTGCCGAACATGACCCCGATCTTCATGCGGATCTGGTTGATGAACACAACGCAGGTCCGAGATTTGCTGATCGCGGCGGTGAGCTTGCGCAGGGCCTGGGACATCAGCCGGGCCTGCAAGCCCATGTGGGAGTCGCCCATCTCTCCTTCGATCTCGGCGCGCGGCGTCAGGGCCGCCACGGAGTCGATGATCACAATGTCAACGGCGTTGGAACGGACCAGTGTCTCGGCGATCTCCAGGGCCTGTTCCCCGGTGTCAGGCTGGGAAATGAGCAGGTCCTCCAGCTTGACCCCCACGCGCTGGGCGTAGGACGAATCAAAGGCGTGCTCCGCGTCGATAAAGGCCGCGACCCCGCCCTTTTTCTGGACTTCCCGGATGACGCTCAACGTGAGCGTTGTCTTTCCGGAAGATTCCGGTCCGTAAATTTCGATCACCCTCCCCCTCGGGATGCCGCCAACCCCCAGGGCCAGATCCAGGGCCAGGGATCCCGTCGGGATGGCGCTGACGTCCTGCGCGGCGTTGCTGTCCAGCGTCATGATCGCGCCCTTGCCGAACTGCTTTTCGATCTGGGCCAAAGCCAGATCGAGCGCTTTACGTTTGTTTTCCATGTCAGCCGTTTTTTCGATCGCCTTTTCCGGTGCTTTCTTGACTTCAACCATGATTTCCTCCCTTGATGCACATCCGCGGTGTCTTCACGGCGGAGATGTGCCCACGAACCGCGTCTTCCGGCCGGGGTTGTCCTGCGTGGTTCATCCTGTTAATGGTGATTTAACCCGTACGACCTTTCAGGGTGGGGACACAAGCTATTAATTAATACTATTATACCAATGAAGAAACGAATTATACATGAGGCGGCTGGTATTGTCAATCGTTTCGGGGGCGAAGCGATAGGGTTTTATAAATGAGGACCGGGGCATTGTTCCATCAGGGGCCGGATGTCGGGTTCCAGGGCCGGTTGACGCTGGAGAAGAAATTGGAAGTGCCGGTTGGCGACGTCGCATTGGCCGAGTCCCAGGTACAGGCGGCCCAGCCGGTAATGGACGTCCAGGCTTCCGGGCTGGTACTGAAGGGCTTTTTGGAAGATTTGAATGGCGCGGTTCGGGGCGTTCAGCTTTTCATACGTTACGCCGAGGTTGAACAGGGCGTCCACGTTGTAATGGCAGGTTTCAAGGGCCTTGAGGTAGAAAATTTCCGCCCGGTTGTAATCCTCTTCCTGCAGATAGGTGTTGGCCAGGTTATAGAGGGTGTTGGTGTCCGACGGGCGCAGTTCGAGCGCGAAGAAATAGTTCTGGCGGGCCTTGGGGAGGTCTCCCTTTTTGGCGTAGATCGGTCCTGACTTGGCATGGACCAGGAAACGGTAGGAGTCCTGATCCACGAATTTCGGCGGGAACAGCAGGACGAAGACGGCGATGGCCGCAATGGATATCGCGACGGGCGTTGTTTTTTTGTTTTTCCAGCGGCCGATCACCCAAAGGACAAAATAGGCCTGGTAGATGAGGAAATACGGCAGGACCGTGGCCCGGTGGCGGGTCGTCAGAAAGAACACGATGGTGACCAGCAGCTGGCTGAAAAGGAGCAGATTGATGACGCCGTTTTGCCGTGACGATCTCCAGGCCAGGACCATGCCCAGCAGGGCCATCGGGCACAGGAGGAAGTAAGGGTTCAGGTCCATTCTGAGCCGCAGGTCTCTCTGCAGGATGAGATCAATGTCGTGGGCCCTTTCCTGGTCGTTGAAAAAAAGGAGGAATTTCTGAGCGAGAAGCCTGCCCCACCCGGCGGGGTTTTCCCGGATATATGCTCCTGCGGTCTTTTTCCAGAACGAAGAGATTTCGGCCGGGCCCATGGTTTTCTCCGCCACGGCCTGGGCAACGATCTGCTGGTCTTCGTCCTGGCCGTGGTGGGTCGGGCGGATGAAATCCGGATTTTCAAAAATGCCGCTGGCCACGGGATTGTTGCCGACATAAAAGCTCAACCCGCTCTGGGCGCTGATGAAGATCCAGTCGCCGAAAACGATCCTGTTGCGGACCGTAAATCCTCCCAGGACGATCGCCGCGCCGGCGATGACCGGGATGATCCTTTTGAAAAAGATCCGGGGGATGTCCTTGCGGTCCCGGATGACATCGCGCAGGCAGATCAGCCCCAGGAAAAACAGGAATTTCCCGTCGCCGAGGCAGGCCAGGCCGATCAAAAAGCCGATCAGCAGAAAGTCCCTCGCGCCGGCGTCTTCCTGGCTTCGGATGAGAGAAATGACGATGATCAGGCTGAGGAAGATCAGCAGCGGCACCGGCATCATGAGCCAGTCGAAGTGGATCAGGGTGAAATTCGCCGCGGCGAGGATCCCGGCCAGCAGGGCGGTCGTCCGGGAAAAGATCGCGGCGCACAAAACATAGACCAGCGCGCAGTTGGCCGACCCCAGGAGAAAATGCGTGAAGCGGATCAGTCCCGGGGCGTGGCCGAGGGTGATCCGTTCCAGAACAGCCAGGAAATGGGGATACAGGGGCAGCCCCCAAAAGGTTTTTAATCCCTCTCCCTTTCCCCAAGCGATTTCTTTGGCCCATTCGTGATAATAAAGGACATCGCTGCTGGGATGGTCGACGAAAAAATAGTTGTGTCTGAGGAGGAAAACGTAGGCCAGGCGCAGCCCCATCGCCAGCAGGGTAATCAGCAAGATGTTTCGTTTGTCGGCTTTGGTCATGTCAGGCACTTTGGTGATGAAGTATGAGATTGGCGATTCCGACGGACATCACGGCGGCGGTGTCCACCTTCAGGACCGTCGGTCCCAGCGTCACCGGAATACACCCGGCGGTGACCGCTTTTTGAACTTCCTCCGGGGTGAAATCCCCTTCCGGGCCTATGAGGATGACGATCCTCTCCGGGGCTTTTAAATTGCCGAGTTCGGAAAAAATGTTTTTTGTTCCGGGGATCAGGCAGGGGATGACGGCTGCCGTCTCAGCCGTGAGTCCTGCGAGGACATCTTCAAAGGACTGGACGCCGCCGATGATGGGCACGGTCGCTCTCCGGGATTGCTTGGCGGCATTGACGGCCACGGTCTGGTAGCGCTGCCGTTTCCCCTCTTTCCGATCGCCGGAGAGCCGGGTTTCCGTCCTTTCCGTGACCATCGGGATGATCTCATCCGCGCCGAGTTCCGTGCATTTTTCGATGATGCCTTCAAATTTGGATTTTTTCGGCATGGCGCAGGCCAGGACCAGCCGGGTTGACCGTCGGGGAGGCTGCTCCCGGATTGCCCCGAGCCGGATCTCGATCCCGTCCTTTTCCACTTTTTGGAGAGTCCCTTCGGCCTCTTCGCCGTTGCCGTTGAAAAGAACGATGCCCTGTCCGGCTTTGAGCCGCAGGACGTCTCGCAAATGATGGATTTCCGTGCGGTCCGTCAGCGTGAGTATTTCAACATGAAAGTCGGCATTTGGGCAGAAGAAGCGATGCATGTTGGGTGGCGGGCCGGGGACGAACCCCGGCCCGTCGAAGTTCATGGACCGAGGGGGGATCGAACCCCCGACCTCCTGATTGCGAACCAGGCGCTCTCCCAGCTGAGCTATCGGCCCAAATGATGTTGGCGCTGATGATGGGACAAAAATGTTCCTTATATTATCAAAACATGGCGGAGATGACAAGGTTTTCCAGGATTTCTTTAGGGAGAGATTATTGGAAAGAATAACTGCTGCCCATGGGGGCAATCCGGGTGCTGACTTGATACTGGGGGTTCTTGAGCGGATCGCTGGGCGCAAGCGGATTTGTCCTGCTGGTAATGGTCACGTCCACGTAGAAATCCCGGGTGGCGGGGTTGTTGGTAATGGAATAAGTGAACATGTCAGTTCCTGTCCCGCTGTCGTAAACAGTGAATCCGACCGTTTCGTCGGTCCCGACGCAGGCCAAGGGACCCTGGACCGCGGTTTTGGTGCAAAAATGGATTCTTTGTGCGATCCGGGTGTAGCATTTCCATTCGTCATCCGTGTAATCCCCCGGAGTGGTCAGGATGTCCTGCCGGATGCAGAAACCGTCGCTGCCTCCGCCGGCCAGGTCGAAAATTCCGGAGTTTTGCTGGTCTCCCACGGCCAGGGCGATGTTACGGGAAATATGCAGAAGGGTCGCGGAGGTCTCCAGAGAGTTGATCCCGGAGAAGGACGTTGACTGGCGGGTGCGGCGGATGGCGTAATCAACGGAGACGGTTCCCACCATGACGATCCCCACGAGGATCGTTGCCACGATGAGCTCTGTCAGGGTCATGCCTTGCCGGGATTTTACGGGTGTGAAGATCATGGTTTTACCAGGTGATATCGAGGGTGACTTTGCGTGCCCCTGTCCCGGCAGGGTCTGCGATGACATCATACGACGGGGTAAAGGTGATCCCGTCAATGACCACGGGAGCCATGGGGTGAGTGCCGACGGAAAAATTCCCGCTGTCCCAGGTTGTGGCGTCCAGCTCAGCCCGCAGGTCGTCCAGGATCCGTTTTCCCAGGAAGGCCGCCGCCACTTCGTCCGCGGATTCTGCGGCGGGTTGGCGCAAGGCTGAAACCGTTGCGAACATCCCGGCCGCCGCAATCGAGAAAATCAGCGCGGAGATCACCACTTCCGTGACTGTGAATCCTTTGGTGGACATTCGGGTTGTTCGGGGCAAGGTGTTTTTCATAAGGGGGCCTTTCCTTAGGGGCATTGCCCGAGCACGCAGTCCGGGTTGGTGCTGCCCAAGGGGTTTTGATCCACTCTGACGGTAAAGGACGCGGCCGGCGCGTTTCTCACGGCATTGCACTGGTAGGTCGCCCCCCCCGCGCTGCCTGTGCACGTATACGTCATGCCGTTGGCGATCACGCTTAATCCCAGACTGGTGTTGATGCTTGTCGCGCCATTGAGCGGATAAGTCCCGGTATCCAGCGGCCAGTACCTCCCGTTGTTGGCCCGGTAGATGTTATTGGCCGAATGGATGGCGCTCAGTTGGGTGGTGGCGTCCTGTTCGTGCGCCCGCTCGACGGTCTTGACGTAATTGGGGATGGCAAATCCGGCGACCGCCCCGATGATCACGATGACAACCATGATTTCCATGATGGTAAAGGATTTTTTTGTCCAGATATTCATAGGGATAGCTCCCGTCAAAAACCTATTTTTGTGCATAAATTCGCGGGCCCGCCGGAACAGCTGATGATCCCGTTTTCGTTAATTTGCAGTGTATAAGACCCTGTCCTTGTAATATTGGCCAGGTTTGCCGTGCTGGTCGTCACGGCTGGAGCGCCGAAGTGTGCCGACGGCCTGATTTCCACGTCGAGGTTTGCCAGAGTCCCCGTGTAGGCGCCCGTATCCAAATTGAAACGTTTCTGGGCGGCCAGAAGGGCAATGAGCACCTGCTTCCCTTCTTCCGCTCTGTAGCGCTCTGTTGTGGTCATGTAATTCGGGATCGCAAAAGCCGCCATGCCCGACACGATGACCAGGACAGTGATGATCTCGAGTAACGTAAAGCCTTTGATTTTCATGTCTTTATATGAAGCAACCCCGACGATCGATCTGTCGGGGTTGCTTCCGTAACTCGACTAACAAGCGGTCCTTCGTTATTGAATACCCTTGAAGGCACCCACGCCGGAACGGGTCACCCCGGTTGCGGTCTGCGTCACGGCAATGATGTCCGCCGTAGAACCGCCGTCACGGGTATTGCGTGTCGCTGTCAAGGTGTACCCTGTGGCTGACAACCCGCCGATGGTGTAGGTGAAGTGCGCGTTCGGCGACGTCCCCGGGTCGTTCAGGTCGAGGGTGGTGAAGTCGGTGCAACCCGCGTAGGTCCCGTTGCGCTGAAGGTAGCAGCGTTCCATGGACTGGCGGACGGCACTGACGGATGACAACGCCTCGGTGCTTCTGGAATACTCAACGGTGCTGAAGAATCGGGGAAGGGCCAAACTGGCCAACACCCCGACAATGATGATAACGATGATAATTTCCAAAAGGGTAAAACCCTTTTTATTCCTTTTCATGGTAAGTCTCATGTCAGTTCTCCTTTAATTTTATATCAATGGATCTTGATTGATTTCGGATTAAATTGTCCTGTGGCGTCGCTTTTCGTTTGTCTTCACATCCCTCCTTCGGGGGTTATTGGGTTCAATAAAAAATGCCTATTCCACTTTTCAGAATAGGCACTTTTCGCTTTGGATTCTGGTAACTGGCTGCCCCTCCCGCACCCTTGGGTGCCGAGTGGGCCCTATAGTTTTGTGCCCTACCCTTACGAGTAGTTTACCTTTTGCAAGTTCCAAATTGTATGGGTTGAAATGTATTTTTTCTATCACAGGTATACCATATTCTCGAGATAAAGTCAAATCAACCGCTTGTGTCAGGTTGCCTTGGTCCCGGGCGGGGGCAAATTCATGGAAACGTTTTCCTGCCCAGGTATTCCGCAGAACAAGAATTTCTTTTGCTCTCACCTCCCTCCGGGATAAATATGTTATAAGTGTTGAACTCCTAAATGGTTAGAGACTATTGGATGCCTTTGAAAGCTCCGACACCTGAACGGGTGACTCCGGTCGCGGTTTGGGTTATGGCAATGATATCCGTCGTAGACCCGCCATCCCGGGTATTTCGCGTTGCCGTAATGGTGTACCCTGTGGCGGACAATCCCCCTAAGACGTAGGTAAAGTGCGCGTTGGGAGAAAGGCCGGGATTGTTAAGGTCGAGAACGGTAAAATCGACGCAACCGGTGTAGGTCCCGTTGCGCTGAAGATAACAGCGTTCCATAGACTGCCGGATGGCGCTGACAGAGGACAATGCCTCGGTGCTGCGGGAGTATTCAACGGTGCTGAAGAACCGGGGCAGGGCCAAGCTGGCGAGGACCCCCACAATGATAATAACAATAATGATTTCCAGCAGTGTAAACCCTTTTGTCTTTCCGATCGGATTTTTCATTAATGCCCTCCTTGGCACTATAATAAAAATAGTATAATTATATTATCTTCGAAATTCAGCCGAAGTCAAAAATTTTATTAGTTATTTTCAATGGGCCCCCCGAAGGCTGTACGCCTGCTCGATCTGAGAGATGCTTGAGGATTCCAGAGGGAATTCTTGCAGATATAGGGCCTTGAGGATTTCAAAGGTTGCAAGATCCTGCTCGCGTAGCGACATCCCCAGGGCAGCCGTAAGGGCGCGTTTTCGAAAATCCGGCTGCCCCCCTGTCTGTTGTTGGTTTTCCTGCGAAATGGCCTGGAAGTAGCTTTCCATGGCAGCGCCATATTCATGGTGATAATCGTGAAAATCCGCCAATCGCAAGAGCCACTCCCCCTGTTCTTCCGGAAACCGCTGGACCGCCTCTTCCAGAGATAGTTGAATCTTGGCCCGGTCCTCCGGGTTTTGGGAGAAAATGGAATACCTCTTCCCGTAGATTTCGATTTGGAAATTGATGGCATCCGCAAACAGCTTGGATGAGTCCGGAGCCGCCGCCGCTTGCCGGTCCAGATAATCCAGGAATGTCTTTTCGGCGTTCATGTTGGCCCGGACCCTCTCCAGGGTGTTCCTTTCCTCCGGGTTGTCCTGAAACGCTTCGGCCAGGCTGTCCACGTATTTTTCGGAAAAGAGATAATATAAGGCGGGAGAGCGTTCTTTAAGGAAATGATACAGGCCCACCATGTCCCCTCTCTCCAGCGGGTATTCTTCCAGAAGCCGGGAAATCAGAAGCCCTTTTTTGCCGGAAGGTTTTATCCGTTCATCCCAGGCGCTGAGAGAAACTTTTTCCCGGAGAAAAAAGGCCCGGGGCGCATTGAATTCAATGGCGGGGAATCTGTCTTTGTTGGGCGGGGCCTTCATCCGGTCGAACAATTTTGCGCCCGCGTTGACGGACAGGACCTGAGTGCTCAGGATCGTGTACAGACTGTCGGCGTTGACGATGCCCAGATTTTTTCTCACATCGGACAGGGCCTGGAATTTTTGCCGGAGCGCCGGGAAGTCCGTCTCCAGCGGGGTGCCTGTGCTCAGAAAAAAGTAGTCCATGCCCGACGGCTGCCAGACGCTGATATACGGAAAAGATTTTGTCAGTGTCGAGGTGAACGTGAAAAAGATCTTTCGGGACATCTCGTAACCGTGAAACCATTGGAGAAATATCCCCCCGGGGTTCAATGCGTCTTGGACCTTCTTGAAGAACTCGACGGTCATCAGTGACCCTGTCCCCGCGGTCCAGGGGTTTGTCGGTTCGCTGATAATGACGTCGTATTTTTCCCTGTTGAGGGCCAGGAAGTTTTTCGCGTCGTCAATGATGATACGGACCTTTTTGTTGGTGAGGCAGTTGCTGTTGACGTCCTTGAAAAAATGTCCGGCCTCGATGACGGCCCGGGATATCTCCAGACAGTCGATCCGTTCGATGGACGGGTAATGCGTCAGCGCCCCGACGGTCACTCCGCTGCCGAAGCCGATCACCAGGACTTTTTTCGGCTGGGAATGCAGGAGCGCCGGGATGTGCCCGGAGAGGAGCTGGGTGGGCATGTCGAACGTGGACGAAGCGTCCGGCTTTCCGTTGATATACAGGATCAGGCTGTCATTTTCCTTCACGACGGCCACGTTACCGTCGCGGTCTTCCCTATAAAAGAGGATCTTCTCTCCGCTGAAACGTTCGTGAAGGTATTCCTGCAGTGACTCTGTCGCGGTGTCCCTATAGCGGAACATCGTTGAGAGGAGGATTGTCTTGTCGATACGGATCGGCGCGATCCAAAGAAGGCCGATGATGGTGGCGAGCAACAGGATCGCGCTTCGCCGCGCCGAGGATGTGCGCAGGTGAAGAAGGGTCAGGGAGGCGATGGTCGTGTTGATGAGGATCCCGATGAGAAAGCTGTTTTGCGTTCCGGCGAGGGGCAGCAGGAACAGGCCTGTGACGGCTGTCCCGGCGAGGGCCCCCCAGGTGTTGGCGGAAAAGACCCCGCCGACATCCTGCCCGAGCCGTTGCAGGTTCCGGGAGTATGCGGCGCCGGCGAGCGGCAGAGTCATGCCGATAAAAAAACAGGGAACAGACAAGATGCCAAAAATGACCAGGAATTTTGTGAGCAGATAGATGGGATAGGCGAAATCGACCGGAGCGAACAGCCGGTGCAACAGCCATATCCCTTCCGCAAAAATATTGATGCTGGAGGCGCAGAGGGACATGGTGACCGCGATCATTCCCTGGATCAGGCCGAAGTACAGGACGGTGTCATGGATGCGGTGCCCTCTCCTTTTCAGCCAGGCGCTTCCCAGCGCGATCCCGGCGATAAAAGCGGCGACAACCGTGGAGAAGGAATAGACCGAGGACCCGAAAAACTGGATCAGCACGCGGATCCAGAGGACTTCGTAAAGCATGGAGGCGAATCCGCTGGCAAAAATGCTGATGAGGATGATTTTTTTCAGGGCGGCGTCCTCCCTTCCCTCTTCGGAGGCCGGAGGCCGGAGATCGGCCGCGGATGCGTCCTTCGGTTCCGGACGGATTTCCAGTTTCCGTGAGAGCCCCATGGCCGTGAGTCCGACGGCCATATTGGCCATGGCGGCAACGGTGATGCTGGTGTCCATTCCCCACAGGCGGATAAAGAAAAATCCGCAGGCCAGGCTGCCGAGGACCGCGCCGGCGCTGTTCAGAAAATACAGCCCGGAAATTTCCCGGAGGACATCCTCTTTCCGGCGGGTCAGATATTTGGTCATCACCGGCAGCGTCCCACCCATCAGGGCCGTGGGGACCAGGATGGTGACGCTGTTCAGGAGGAATTGCAGTCCGAGCAGCCCCGGATGGGTGGAACTCAAGCCCAGCCCCCCTCCGACGTTCAAATAAATCAGTTCAATCAGGTCGGCGATGTTGGGATACAGGATGCAGTAAAGTCCGATGCCGATTTCCAGGACTCCGTAAAAATAGAGCAGGTCGGTTTTTGTCTTGTCCGCCGTTTTTCCAAATAAGGCGTTACCGAGGGCCAGCCCTCCCATAAAGACGGCGAGCACAAGGGTATGGGCATAAGCCGTGCTGCCGAAAATGTTGGAAAGGTATTTGGCCCAGAGGACCTCATAGACGAGGCCGCAGACGCCGGACACGAAAAAGAAGGAGAAAATGACAACTCGGAGGACAGCGGGTGGCATGACGGGTTTTAAGCGGGTCTCCGGGCGCGCGGGGAATTATTCACCGGAGGCCCCCCCCAATTGAGAAATGTTGAACATCGGCAGAAACATGGCCAGGACGATGACCCCGATGACCGCCCCCATGAAAACGAGCATCAGGGGCTCAATGAGTGTCCCCAGGCGTTTCATGAAGGTTTCGACCGTTTCCTGGTAGAAGGCGGCGACGTGTTTGAGCATTTTGCTTAACTCGCCGGTTTCCTCTCCGACGGTGATCATCTGGATGCACATGCCGGGGAAGAATTGGCTGCGCTGCATGGGGCTGACCAGCAGTTCCCCCTGGCGGACACCCTCCTTGATTTCCCCGATCACCTTGGCGCAGGTGATATTGTCGACCAGGCGCTGGGAGATGTCCAGGGCGTGAAGGATCGGGACCCCGCTGTCGACCAGGATTGCCATCTGGGATGTGAACCGTTCGATGACGATGAGGCGGTAAATGTTGCCGACGGTCGGGAGGCTGAAAAAGAATTTTTCTTTTTGGACCCGGCCGAGGGGGGTCTGGAAATATTTTTTGAGGAAAAAAATGCCGATGACGAGGCCGATGGTGATGGTCTTGAAGTTTTCCTTGATGATATTGAACGTCTTGAGCAGGATTCGTGTGATCAAGGGCAGGTCGACGTTCATTTGGGTGAATATCTCCTCGAATTTTGGGCCGACGAAAAGCGCGAAAAAGGCGATGGCGATGAGGCAGACGCAGAACAGGACCGCCGGGTACATGATGGCGGAAATGATGGTGGACCGGAACGAGGCCTGCTGTTCGAGATAAAAGGCCAGTTTGTTCAGGACCATGGGCATGGTCCCGGACGCCTCCCCCACCTCCATGAGGCTGACCCAGAATTGGTTGAAGGTTCTCGGGTGTTTGGCCAGGGCTTCGCTCAGGGAGCTCCCGTGCTCGACGTCCTTGGTCACCTGAATGAGGATCCTGTACAGTTTTTCGCTGTCCACCTGGGAGGTGATGACCTCGAGGCTGCGCAGCAGCGTCACGCCGGATTCGAGCATGGTCGTGAGCTGCCGGGAAAAGGTCAGAAGGTCATTGAGCTTGAGTCCCTTGTGGTGGAATTTTCGCGGACCGCCTTTAACGGTCGCATGCGGAGTTTTCACGGCCGCCTGGGCGGAGACCTCCTCGACCTTGATGATGAAAAATCCCTGGCGTTGAAGCTGCTGGATCAGGCTGGGGCGGTCGTAGGATTCGGTGTCCGCGGTGACGGTCTGCCCCTGGCTGTCCTTAACGGTGTAGCGGAATTTGGCCACAACAATGTCCTCTCTGGCTCAGATGCGCGTCATGATGTGGTTACGCTCAGGATTTCGTCGAGGCTGGTGACCCCTTCTTCGACTTTTCGGATCCCGTCTTCAAAGAGCGTTGCCATGCCGCTTTTCCGGGCGGCGTCGTGGATCAGGTTATAATTGGCGCGCTTGGAGATGAGCTCCCGGATATTGTCGTCGACCAGCATGGCCTCGGAAAGGACCACGCGCCCCCGGTATCCGGTGTGATTGCAGGCGTCGCATCCTTTGGCTTTGTAAATCAGGTCGCACTTGAATTTGATCCCGCCGTGCAGATCGGGATTCGGTTCCACGGGTTCTTTGCATTTCGCGCACAAGCGCCGGGCCAGACGCTGGGCCAGGACCATGGCCAGCGAGGGGGTCAGCAGGTAAGGTTCGATCCCGATGTCCATCAGGCGCGTGACGGCGGAGGCCGCGTCGTTGGTGTGCAGGGTGCTGAGGACGAAGTGTCCGGTCAGGGCCGCCCGCACGCAGATCTGCGCGGTCTCGAGGTCGCGGACCTCCCCCACCATGATGACATCGGGGTCCTGGCGGAGGAACGCGCGGAGGGTCACGGCGAACGACAATCCGATGTCCGGCTTGACCGGGACCTGGTTGATGCCTTCGATCTTGAATTCCACCGGGTCTTCCGCTGTGACGATGTTCTTTTTGGGGTCGATGGTTTCGTTGAGTGCGGCGTAAAGCGTTGTGGATTTCCCGCTTCCCGTCGGTCCGGTGACAAAAAATAAACCGTAAGGCCGTTTCAGGGTCGTCCGGACTCTGTCCAGGGCTTTGGGGTCAAAGCCCAGGGAGGACAGCTCCAGAGGCACGGCCGCCTTGTCGAGGATGCGCATGACCACTTTTTCTCCCCAGATGGTCGGGATCGTGGAGATGCGAAGGTCCACCGGACGGGTGTCGCACATGAACGTGATGGCCCCGTCCTGGGGAAGGCGTTTTTCCGCGATGTCCAGCTTGGAGAGGATCTTCAGGCGCGAGACGATGGCGGAGTGCAGGTGCTTGGCCGGCGGAGGGATCTGATAGAGCGCGCCATCAATACGGTAACGCAGGCAGACCTTGTCTTTGTAGGGTTCGATATGGATGTCGCTTCCCCTTTGCTCGATCGCCTGCCGGATGATGAGGTCCACAAGCTTGATGACAGGCGCCTCTTCGGCTTTTTCGGCCAGGGGATCGACGTCTTTTTTGCGGGTGTCCTCCTCTTTGGGCACCGGGGCCGCCGCGGGGCCTTCCTTTTTCCCGAGGTTGCTTGTGACCGACATGGATCTGGCCGCCGAATAGAAACTCTGGATGGCGTTGAGAAGTTCCGCCCGGGTGGCGATCATGAGTTCGATTTCACTGCCGGTGACCATCTTCAGATTGTCCAGCATGAGAAGGTCGAGAGGATCCGCGACGGCGCAGGTGAGCGTCCCTCCGTCTTTTTTGATCGGCAGGACGAAATTGGCCTTGGCGAAATCAAAGGGGACGATCTTGTCGAGCCCCTGGGACAAATCGGGGCTGAGGATTTTATTCTCCAGGGTGGCGTGGGGAATATTGAGCTGGGAACCCAGCGCCCCGGCCAGGTCCTCCTCGGAAAGGATGCCGAGCTTGACCAGGACTTCGCCGATCCGGCCGCTTTCCTTTTTCTGGGCCTTGATCGCCTCTTTGAGCTGGTCGTCTGTGACCAACCCTTGTTTCAACAGGATTTCACCTAATTTGAGATGGGCCATGGCGGAATTTTACGAAAAATGCCGGCGATGTGGCCGGGTCATCACAGTTTCTTTTCGGTCCGGGACAGTTCTCGTTCGATCAGTTGGAGTTTATCCGAGGGCGCGTCTTGTTCCCTCGTAATCGGGCGGATTTTGGCGGCGGTTTCCTTGCGCGCAGGCGATGTCGAAACGATGTGAGGGGTGATAAAAATGATCAGCTCCCGTTCCACGTCTGCTTTGTCCTTGTGGCGGAAGGCCGCGCCGATGAGCGGGATGTCTCCCAGGATAGGGACTTTTGTGACCGTATTGCTATTGTCGCTGCGGACAAGGCCGCCGATGACGATCGTATCCCCGGAATGGACGCGCAACAGGGATTGGGAGGCGCGTTCCTCGGGATCCCGGAAGGTCGTGTTGCTGAAGGTTGCCCCCTGGCGGGCGATGATGACTTTCGGAATGATGGCCATCGTGATTTCCTGGGTCTGGGTATTGACCTGCGGTGTGACGGTCAGGAAGACCCCGGTTTCTACGCGTTCGGCCTCCACAGACTGTGTGGTGATGTTCTCTGAAGAGCTCTGCTGGTCTTTGATACCGATGGCTTCGTTGGTGGAAATCTTGATCTGCGCTGTCTCGTTGTCCAGTGTCAGAATCCGCGGTCTGGCCAGATTGCGGGTGTCTGTCTGGGTCCGCAGGAATTGCAGTGTGGCGGAAAGGCCGCTGGCGTCGATGGTCCCCACGCGGTATTGCGCGTCCTCGAACGTGGCGTTCCCGCTGTCCAGCAGGCGGTTCTGGTCCCACGGATAGAAGTGGTCCCGTTGGCCGCCGCTGAAGACCAGCGGGGTGTCGCCGATCTTGATGCCGATTTGGTTCGATGTGTCTTTGCTCACCTCGAGCATTTCCACTTCGATCAGGATCTGGGGGATTGCGATGTCCAGCTTGGCGATCGTGCTTTCGATCATGGGAAAATTGCTCGCGATGTCCGTGATGATCAGGCTGTTGGTCCTCGGGTCTTCCACCACCTTGCCTTTGTCCGTCAGGATGGCTTTCACGGCGCCCGTGATCCCTGTCTTTTCCTGGTCTCCCCCTGATGCGGCGCCTCCTCCGGCCCCACCGCCCCCTCCGCCGGATTGTCCCTCATCGGCTTCAATTTTGAGCAGGCTTTTGATCTTGGAATTGTTGACCATGGAATGCCTCAGCGGGAAAACCTTGGTGATGAGTTCCACCTCGGGTTTGGCCAGAGGCTTGACGATATAAATGTCGTTGTCCGGCTGGATTTCGTAAGTCAGGCTGTTGGCCTTGAGGATCTGGTTCAGGGCCTCATGGACAGGGACGTTGTCCAGGTAGACGGTGACCCTCTTATTGGCAAGGGCTTCGGAGGTAACGAGGTTGAACTGGCTTTGCTGGGAGAAAATTTTGAGCACGTCCACCAGCGAGGCGTCCTGGAAATCCATCGATATCCGCCGTGAATACTCCTGGGGGACAAACGGGCTTGAGGTGTCGATTTTGATATCGGCCCCACAAAACGACCCCGCTTTCATTGTGGCTCCAATGACGATGAGGCTGATCAGAAAGAATTTGCGCATGGACATCTCCTCGTTATGATTTGATTATATACTCAGACTTATATAATTGAAAGAATGTCCTGATTTTTGTGATCCGGTTTCTCATTATCGATTTCTCATGGGTGTCATGGGTTGTAATCGTGGAGTTTCGTAACGGGAATCACGGCTTCTCGTCTCGCTTCCCCCCTCTGTCCTGGCAACGGGTATGACGCTCAGCGTTACGTCCCCCTGCCGGAAGGTCACTCCGCCTTCCGAGATGTTTGTCACGTCCCACCCGTCCAGGGAGGCGCCGATTTCCACGACTTTCCCATTGACGATGGCCTGGGGCCGCGAGGAATTCCAGACCATGCCGGAGATGACGAAGTTCGGAACAGAGGCGGCCGGCTGCGGTTCCGGCGTCTGTTGGGCGACCGGCGGCTGGTATGTGGGCCGCTGGTCAATCTGATTGTCCGAAACGGGCGGCAGCCTCGGCGGCGGATCTTTCTTGTCGGGAGGTTTTGGCTTTTCCTGGGGAAGTTGCGGGATGAAGGGATTTCTCAGAGACTTGAGGGCCTTGGAGGCCTTCTCGTCTACGCCCAGGTTGGTCCGGATGAATTGGTCCTGCATGGTCCCCACCTTTTCTAATGTTTCCTGCAGCTGATCCTTGGATTGGATCTGGTCTTGCATGTTTTTGATTTTTTGTAGGATACCGCCGGACGGCTTGGATTGGGCAAACGCATCCCGGCCTCCCCCCGCAAGGGCGGTTATCAAGAAAACGGTGATGATCAAGGCGGCCGGTTTCATTTTTTGATGTTGATAGCGGCGACTTCCAGGGTGACGAAAATTCCCGCCCCCCCGGACTGTCCGCTGCCGGTTTCCCCCATGGCGCTTTTCAAAGACCCTGTCCAATTTTCAATGCGCATCGGGAGCTCAGATTGTTCGATATCATAGATGAAAAGCCACAGGTCCGAATATTCCCTGGCAGAAATGTTCATCTGGATGCTGACCAGATCGTAAAGTTTTTCGCCTTGTTTCCGGCCCGGGGTGTAGGATTCGATCTGGACGCGTCTTTTGACGGCGATATCTGTGAGGATGTTGATCAGGTCCTGTTCGGCCATCGGAGCGGGGATCTGGGCCATGAACGCGTCCATTTCGTCCCGGACTTTTTTGTAATCCTCAACCACGCTCAGCTTCCGTTCGAGCGTGGCAATGTCATTGCGCAGGGACTGGGATTCCCGGAAGTGACTGGACACGAGGTTGATCGAGATGAGCAGGGCCATGACCACGACCGCGCTGCTGATGATGATGTCCGGCCTCTTTTTAACGTCCTGGAGGATTTTCTGGTAGTCGAGGTTCTTCAGGTCTTTGACGTCGATGCTCTGGAGTTTTTTGATGAAGTCGGCCATAGGTTATTTGCAGACAATCTTAAAATAGGTGGCGGAATAGTTGTTGACGATTTCCTGTTTGACGGTCACCAGGTCGATGGAAGAAAATCCTTTGGCAAAATCCTTGTTGGCGCCGAGCTTGGCCGCGAGTTGCGTTGCGACGCGGAATTGCTCGTTGGCGTTTTGCATGTAGACATAACCGTCCAAATTGATGGAAATTTTGGAGGTCACGGCGTTGGTGGCGTCCCGGATGTCTTCGTACCGGATTTCCCAGTTCCTCAGCCATGTCCCCTCGGGCAGGACCTGGGGGATCACGGACAGATAGTTGGAGATGCCGCTTTTCATCCGGATGTCCTTATAAGCGGCGAGTTTGGTCAACGTCTCGGTTTTGAGCGTCTCGATCTCCTCGGCGGTGGTGACTTCGTACTTCCCCTGTTTGCTTTGCAGGTCGATGAGGTGCGTTTTGTAGCCGGACACCATTTGGTTGGCGATGATATACACTAAGCCGACCGTTGCGATGGACAGGGCCAGGACCATGCCCGTCACTTTGATCCTGTTCCCATCCATGCCGGTGACTACCCCGGGAACCCTGAGTCTCAGTGTCTTGGGGGACAGGTCAAAGTTGGCCGAGGAGTATTTCCGGTCGCGCAGGGCGGTCCCAAAGGCGTTCAGGAATCCGACGTCATAAACTGGTTCATGAGATTTGAAAAGCGCGGTGGCGTTGATGGAGGAGACCGGCAGCGACAGGTTCTCTGACAAACGCTTGGAAAATTTTGAGAGATCCTGGAACGACACCGCAATGATGCGGTCCACCTTGCCCAGGGGGTTCTGGCGGGAGTAGAAACTCAAAGACACGCGGATGTCGTTGAAAATTTTGGCTTCCGCCGTTTCTGCGGCCTCTGCCTCCCCTTTCATTTGTTCCTGGGGCGGCAGGGGGAATTCTCTGACGAAGTGCACAACGCCTTGATCGACAATGGTGATATTGGCGATCTGGGCCCCGAATTCAATCACGGCCGTGGCATGGCTGTCTTTGACATGCCCCTTTTTCTGGAGAAGCCGGATTAAGCTGACCGGTGCCGGCTCGATGTTCTCGGCCTCTAATCCGGCATTCTCGAGGATGCCTGTATATTTTTCCAGGACGTCTTTACGGATGGCGACAAAAAGGATCCGGATGTTTTTTTGACTGTTTTCCGTGAAATTGACGGGATGATAGGTGTAGACAAGGTTTTCGAGTTTGATCGGCATGTATTTGATCGCCTCGAAATCAACGACGTTTTTCACCTCTTCCGGATTCATCCACGGGATGACGAACGACCGGAAAATGAGATCTTTGGCTGGCAGGGACAGGTTGATTTTTTTAACCGGAATATTCAGGTCCCGCAGGGCCTTCTGGATCAGGGTCGTATAACGGAGGCCTTCCGGGATCTGCTGGGATTGGTAGGCTTCGATCGGAGTGTTAAAAGGAACTTGCAGAGTCTTGGCAGCGCTCCCCCTTTCCGTTGCGATAAACGTAAAGGCCTGGTCTCCCCAGTAGAGTCCCAGCTGGCCTTTCCCCGGGGCGGATAAACTGCTGAGTAATTCTTTATAATCTCGCATAGGAATTAAATTTTAGGTTTCCTGGCCTGAGAGCGTAACCATTTGTCAATTTCACGTTTGTCAAAACGCCATACTCCGCCGATTTTCATGCCGGCAAGCTTTTCCTGGCTTAACCAGTTATAAATCGTTTGTTTCTGGAGATTTAGGTATTCTGCCAGC
Organism: Candidatus Omnitrophota bacterium; assembly: GCA_030688425.1. Classification (NCBI taxonomy): domain Bacteria; kingdom Pseudomonadati; phylum Candidatus Omnitrophota; species Candidatus Omnitrophota bacterium. The sequence continues at coordinate 124,786 of JAUYIB010000027.1, forward strand.
TCTTCGACGTTGAGGAGTCTTTTCATAACCATTGCGTATTATCCGAAATTTCCAGGACAGTACGGGTTTGACCTGGTGAGGATTCCTTTAAGTTTATCAATGCCAACCGGTTATCCAATACAAAAAAACGCACTAAATACTTACTCTGGTTTATCTAAACTTAATTACACTATAATAGACTTACTTTGTCAATAAAGAATTTTACAATTTTTGTTTGATGGAACAACAGGCGAAAATTCAGGAAGGGATTAGAAATTGACTTGAACTTCGATTTGCGAGGTGCTGTTCGGGGTGACAACGGAGGGGCCGAGATTGCTTACGGTGATTGTATATGCTTTGCCATCAAGGATCTCCTGCGTTGGAGCGCCGGGCGTGGGATTCCCGGTTTCTGTCACTTGCTGATGATATTGGTAGAAAGCCCCGATGGCGAGCTGTTCCGCCTTGATAGAATCGACAACGCTTTGGCTGGAAGTGACCTGGCTGACGTTAAAGCTCATGATCCCGATGGCGACCACAGACATCGTCAGGACAATGACAAGCACCATCATGAGAACGATGCCTGAATTGTTTTTCTGTATGTGCTTGGATAACAACATTTTAAACTACGCCCCCTTCCGGGTCTCCCTCACCTCTATCAGGCTTCGGCATCGAGGACAAATCCTATCCGCCTCGTCTCCTTTTAAGGGGTGAAAAATATACAAACAAAAGGGACACTGATCAAATTTTAGGCGTTGATGATATAAATCTTTCTCGTTATATAAATTATATAACATCCACTTGGTAAACACAACAATCAGGGGCAATGTGAGGGCAAGCGTCACAAAAATGGGAAAATCAACCTTGATCATGGCTCAAGCCGAAAGGGGATGCGTTTAGGACCTGGCAGGTCAAAAGTCGAAGCCGCGCTTTTTTCATCCTGTTTCTCTTCCGGGAGGGGTAAGGCGAAAGACATGTCCTTCTGATGAGCCTTGTTCGCCTTCATGGTTCCCTGGGTGAAACTCGGTTTAACGATAGCCCGATTTTCAACAGAGAGGGTTTTGGCGGCGCCCATCCGGATGGCCCCGGGTTGTCGGCCGGCGCTTTCTGTCCTCACGGGTTCTTCCGCGGGTTTGCTGAAATCCGCGGTACCCAATATCTGCCCCAAGAAAATGAAAACGGGTTTTGACGTGTTCAGGGTCGGGGCAAAAATGATCACAAGGCTGGAACAGAACAAGATATGGAGAGAAATCGACAGGGCAAGCGCCCCCCATTCCGCGGCGCCGGGTTGGAGCGGGGCATGTCTCATCAGAGGTCTTGATTCGTCGCGATGTTGATCTTTTCTATCCCCAGGGATCGGCAAAGATCCCAGACATCCACGATCCTTCCGACGGACGCCCGCCGGTCGGCCTTGATCAGCAAGGGGCGGTCTTTACGCGCCGGTTTTTCCAGCTCCGCCTTGAGTTCCTTGATGGTCCGCAGGGCATTGTTCAGGTAGATCAAGTTCTCGCTGGTGATGACAATGACGATGTTTTCATCTTGGATGATGTCGCTCGTCACGGCCTTGGGCAGCTTGACGTTGATGCCGCTCTGGAACGTGAACGAGGACGTCAGCATGAAAAAAATCAACAGCAGGAAAATGACATCGATCAGAGGCGCGATGTTGATCTGGTCGAGTCCGTATTCAATTTTAGTCTGGCGTTTGAAACGCATGGGTGTCCCCCCTTACCCTTCGATGGCGGCGGACCGGGATTCGGAGAGGTGGCAGAGGAAATTCACCAGTTCTGTCGCCGCCCGTTCCATGTCCAGGATAAACGCATTCACCCGGCTGACGCAGTAATTGTAGGCGACGAAGGCCGGAATGGCGACCATGAGTCCCGCCACGGTGGTCAGGAGCGCTTCCCATATCCCGCCGGCCAGGTCCCCCGGGGTCACAGGGTTCATGCTGGCGGCCCGGACCTGGATGGTGTGGAAACTGCCGGTCATCCCCGTGACGGTCCCTAAAAGTCCCAGCAGGGGCGAGATGTTGGCAATGGTGGCCAGGGCGGTCAGGCGTTTTTCCAGCTTCGGGATCTCGAAGAGGCTGACGTCCTCCATCGCCTCCTTGATCTCCTCGCGGGGACAGCCGAACTTCAACACACCGGCCTTGAGGATCTTGGCCACCGGTGACGGGCTGTCGTTGCAAAGCTTGACGGCTTCTTTGATCTGATTGTTTTTGACCAGGTCAAACACGTCGTTTTTGAGTTTGACCGTATCGGCGGAGATGCTGGAAAAATAAAACAGTTTGCCCAGGACGATGGCCAGCGCCAGGATCGAGCAGATGATGATGGGGACCATGATCGGCCCTCCGGCGACGATCAGGTGTCCTAAGTTCATTTCCCAAATTCCCATGGGATCCTCCTCGGTAGGTTAACGGGGGCTCGTCTTAAAAATGTTTTCCTGGATCCAGTCCAGGCGCTCCTGCGCGTATTTGGCTTCTTCCGTTTTGAGGTCCTGGATTTTGCGGTATGTGGTGGCCGCTTCCTCCCAGCCTTCCTGGTCCTCGTAAATCCGGGCCATGCGCAGATAGGCCTTGACGACCCAGGCGGTTTCCGGAAGGTACAGCGACGGAATCTTGAAATATTCGTCCAGGGCCCTGGCGGTATCGTTTTGGAGCTCATACATGTCGGCGATCCGGAATTGGATCTCGGCGTTGGTCATCGCGCTCAATCCTCTGTCGGCGGCGAGGGCGCTCTTGTAGGACTCGATGGTTTTATCGGTGTTTTTATTTGCGGCGTAGAGTTCGGCCATTTTGACGTAGGCGTCCCTTTTGAACTCGGGAACGGTCTCAATGACGCTCTGGTAGGTTTGCACCGCGGTCGGCTCGTCCATCTTTTGCGAGAGGATGTCGGCGATGGCAAGCCGCGCCTTGGCGTAAATCTCCATGTCCGGGGCCGGGGAGATCAATTTGTATTGCTCCAGCGCTTTTTCAACATTTTCCTGCCTCAGGAATGCCTGCCCGAGCTGATAACGCACGAGGTTCAGTTTGGGGCTGCCGGGGAATTGGGTCAGGAATTCTTCGTACGATTGGACAGCCCCCTCTGTGTTGCCTTGTTCCAGGGCGTAATCTCCGAGCCATATCAGGGAATTCTGGGCGAGTTCGGCGCCTGGGTAGCTCTGGTAAACTTTTTGAAACGTTTTGACCGCCTCTTCGGGCTGTCCCATTTGGTACAGGCATTTGGCCGAGTTGAACTCGGCCACCATGACAATGTTTGTTTCCTCCGGGTAGACCTGCAGGATATGCCGGAAAACTTGCAGGCTTTTATCGTACTGCTCCAGGTTGAAGTACGACTGGCCCAGAAGGTATCTGGCTTCGGAGGCGAATTCATTGCCGGCCGGCAGCCCTTCCAGAAAGTCCTGGATGTAGGCGATGGTATTGTTCCAGTCCTTTTTCTTGAAATAGGCCACCCCGAGATAATATTTCCCTTCCTTCAGATATTTGCTGTTGGAAAAATTGGCCTGCAGGCTCTGAAGGGACAGTGTGGCGGCCTCGAGTTTGTTGAGTTTCAAGAGCGCGATCCCCTGGCGGAACTGGACATAATCGTTGAACACGTTGTCGGGATAATCCCTCAGGATGACGTCATAGATATCAATGGCTTTTTCGAGCTGGTTGATGTCCTGGTAAGCGTCTCCGATCTGGGTCAGGGCGCTGATCTTGACGACCTTGCTTTTTGTCGTGTTCATGATTTTTTCAAACGTCCGGATCGAGGCGTCGACGTTCCCGGACTTGAGGTGTGTCCAGGCCAGGCCGTAATAGGCCTTCTCCACGATGTCGGCCTTGGTAGCGTCGTTGGCATAGGTGTCGATGATCGTCTGATACTCCAGGATGGCCTGGGGAAAGTTTTTTTGGGCGTAATTGATGTTGGCCTTGCCGAGGTAGGCGTCGGCGATGCGCGGGCTGTTGGGAAATTGCTCGACCAGGGTCGCGTAGGCGGCCACGGCCTTGTCGTTCTCTCCCTGCTGGGCGTGCAGGCTGGCCTGGCCGAGGTAATAATCGTCCGTCAGAAGGTTTTTCTCTTTGGCCACGGCCAGGGCCTCATCGAAATATTTCTGGGCCAGGTCGTATTTTTTCAGTTTGAGATAGCTCCATCCCATGCTGACGTCCGACAGATAAACGACCTTGGCGCCGTAGGCGATGTCCGCCGTCTTGGCGTAATAGGTCACGGCCGTCAGGTAATCTTCCATATAATAGTAGGATTCCGCGATGTAGAAATAGGCGTCCGCGTGCCGGTTGGACGGAGGGTATTTCAGGACGTAATTCTTGAAATATTCAACGGCGTTTTCGTAGGCCCCGAGGTTATACGCGCACTCCCCGAGTTTGAAGGCCGCGTCTTCAGCGAGCTGGTGCGCGGGAAAACGTTTCATCATCCTCTGGAAATTTTTTTTGGCCTCGTCAAAATTGCCGTCTTCAAAATGGGCCCAGGCCAGCGAATAATACGCCTGCGGAAGGTAAATGGACTCCGGATACAAGTCGATCAGTTCCTGATATTGCTTTTCGGCTTGTTTGTAATCGGACCCCTTGAAATAGGTCTCTCCCAGCCAGAACAGGGTCGCGTCTTTGTATTCCGGGTATTGCAGAAGTCCCTGGAAGGTGTCAAAGGCTTTTAAATATTGGCTTTTGAAGAAGTAACACTGCCCCAAAAGCAGCTGGGCCTGGACGCGTTTTTCGCTCTTGGGGTATTCTTTGAGAAATTGGTCGATGTAGCGCATGGCCACGTCATAAAATCCGTCTTCAAAGGCCTTCTGGGCGACGAGAAAGAGCTCTTTTCCCTTGGAATCTGCCGAAGCCGGTTCGGCGGCCGCGGCCGGCGACAAGAGCGGCGTCCCGGAGGCGATCGCCGCCAGGATCAGAAAGAGGAAAAGACATTGTGATTTCAAATGCATGGGTGTGTGCGGATAGGACTTTCCATTGAACTATAAGATATGAGGTATTATAGCAACTTTGAGGGACAATGCAACGGGCCTATACGGTCATTTCTCCTTACGTGCACGCCCCTTGGGGCCCGGGTTACTCCACCCCTTGGGGAAATCAGCGCGGGTGCTGATCAAGGGAGGAAAAACCCTACCCGAATCCCCCGCGGCTCGCCGCGGAGAGTGCGGAAGACTTCATTGTGGCGGGAACTGCGGACGGCGTCAGGAATTCCTTGAGGAACCGGCCTGTGTGCGAAGCCTTGTGGCGGGTGATGGCTTCCGGAGAGCCGGCAAACACGACCTCCCCTCCCTTGTCCCCGCCTTCGGGCCCGAGGTCGATGATGTAATCCGCGTTTTTAACGACTTCCAGGTTGTGCTCGATGACCAGGACCGTGTTCCCTCGGTCCACAAGCCGCTGCAGGACGCTGAGGAGCTTGTCCACGTCGGCGAAATGCAGCCCCGTGGTCGGTTCATCCAGAATATAAAATGTCCTCCCGGTCGCGTGCTTGCAGAGTTCGCTGGCGAGTTTGACCCGCTGCGCCTCCCCGCCGGACAGGTTGGTGGAGGCCTGCCCCAGCTTGATATAGCCCAGCCCCACATCCTGCAGAGTTTGGAGAATGGTGCGGATGCGCGGGATGTTCTCAAACAACTGCATGCCCGCGTCCACGGACAGGTTCAGCACGTCGTTGATATTTTTTCCTTTGTAATAGACGTCCAGCGTTTGGTCGGTAAACCGTTTGCCGTGGCAGATCTCGCATTCCACGAAGACATCCGGGAGGAAATGCATTTCGATCTTTTTGATCCCGTCGCCGCCGCAGGCCTCGCAGCGCCCGCCCTTGACGTTGAAGCTGAACCGCCCCGGCTTGTACCCGCGCATTTTGGATTCGGGCAGCTGGCTGAAAAGGTCCCGGATATAGCTGAAGATCCCCGTGTAGGTTGCCGGGTTGGACCGCGGGGTACGGCCGATGGGCGACTGGTCCACGACGATCACTTTATCGATGTTTTCGATCCCCGCGATTTTTTTGTGCGCGCCCGGCTTTTCTTTGGCCTGATACAATTTTTGAGCGATGGCCTTGTAAAGGATGTCGTCCACCAGGGTGGATTTCCCCGACCCCGAGACCCCGGTGATGCAGACGAATGTCCCCAGGGGAATGGCAACGTCGATGTTTTTCAAATTGTGTTCCCTGGCGCCGGAGATTCTCAGAAATTTGGTGTTGACCGTTTCCCTGCGTTTTTCGGGCATGGGGATTTTTAACTGTCCGCTCAGGTAACGCCCGGTGAGCGAGCGCGGGTCCTTGAGCAGTCCCGGCACGTCTCCCGCGTAGAGCACTTCTCCCCCGTATTCGCCGGCGCCGGGCCCGAGGTCGATCACGAAATCCGCGTTGCGGATGGCGGCTTCATCGTGTTCGACCACGATCAGGGTGTTGCCCATGTCGCGCAGAGCGTGCAGGGTGGCGAGCAGCCGCTCGTTGTCCTTCTGGTGAAGCCCGATGCTGGGCTCATCCAGGATATAGATGACGCCCACCAGCCCGGACCCGACCTGGGTGGCCAGCCGGATACGCTCCGCCTCCCCGCCGGAGAGGGTCGCGCTTTTGCGGTCCAGGGTCAGGTATTCGAGCCCGACGTTGATGCAGAAGTCCAGCCGCCGGGCGATCTCCTTGAGGATGGGTTCGCTGATGGTCTTGTGGTCGCGCGTAAGGTTCAATTTCGCAAAGAACGTCCGGGCCTCCTGGATGGACATGGCGGTGACATCGTTGATATTTTTGTTGGCGATCCGGACAGCGAGGGATTCTTTGCGCAGCCGCGCCCCGTTGCATCCCGGGCAGGGCAGGACCGACATGTAGCGGGAAATTTCGGTTTTGAGCCAGTCGCTGTCCGTCTCGCGGAACAGCCGTTCCATGTAGCGGAGAATGCCCTCAAAGGGACGCCCCCAGATTTCGTCATCGGAGCCGCGGAAAATGATCGTCCGGAATTTCTTGTCAAGGTCCTGGAAAAGCGTTTGCGGAGGAATGCGGTAGATGTCCCCGATTTCCCTCAGCACGGCACGGTAATACATCAGGTAATTGCGGTGGCCCCTTTGCCACGGCGCGATCGCCTGGACCCAGGACTTGGATTCGTCCGGCACCAGCATCTCGGGGTCGATCTCCATCTTGGTGCCGAGCCCGTTGCAGTCAGGGCAGGCTCCGTACGGGGAATTGAAAGAGAAAATCCTCGGCTCGATCTCCGTCAGGTTCGTTCCGCAGTCGATACAGGCGTATTTTTCACTGAAAATTTTTTCCGGGCAGGCCCCGCCGAAATCCGCGATCACGATGCCGCCGCCGGTTTTCAGGGCGGTCTCGATGGATTCGGTCAGCCGCTTTTTAATGTCCGGCTTGACCGTGAGCCGGTCCACCACGACCTCGATGTCGTGGTTTTTGTATTTGTCGAGCTTGATCTTGTCGTTGACGTCGTAGACCGTGCCGTCCACGCGGATACGCGCGAATCCGGCCTTGGCCGCCTGGCCGGCGATGTGGCGGTATTCGCCCTTGCGGCCGCGGACCAGCGGCGCCAGGATGTGGATCTTTGTCCCCTCTTTGGCTGTGAGGATCTGACCGGCGATCTCCTGGACGGTCTGCCGTTCGATGGGTTTTCCGCACTGGTGACAATGCGGCACGCCGATCCTCGCGAACAGGAGGCGCAGGTAATCGTAAATTTCCGTTTGTGTGGCGACCGTGGACCGGGGGTTGCGGCTGGTGGTCTTTTGCTCGATGGAAATCGTCGGGGAAAGGCCTTCGATGGATTCCACGTCCGGTTTTTGCAGCTGCTCAAGAAACTGCCGGGCGTAAGCCGACAGGCTCTCCACATAGCGCCGCTGTCCCTCGGCATAGATGGTGTCGAAGGCCAGGGACGATTTGCCGGACCCGCTCAAGCCCGTGACCACCACAAACTGGTTGCGGGGGATTTTCAGGTCAAACCCCTTGAGGTTGTGCTCCTTGGCCTTGCGGATTGTGATGAAATCTGTCTGCATCGTGTGATGTCCCGTGTTTTTGCGCGGGTTTTCATAGAATAGCCCCTATACGAATGTGATTCGGATAGGGGCTATTCTTCACCAGAAGAGACCTTATCTCTTTCTCTTCTTGGCCTTCTTTTTTCCTCCCTGAACCATCTTGGCGCAGGAGATATCGCCGGCTTTATCAATGAAGTACAGGAAACCTGCCTGCTTCTTGATGCCGACTTTGGCAACCTTCTTGGGTTTGCCGCCTTTCTGGCTTCCCCGTGCCATTTTCGCGCAGGAAATGTCTCCCTGCTTGTCAACGAAGTAAAGGTAGCCCTTTTCCTTCTTGACTCCAACTTTAGCGACTTTTTGAGCCATGTTGTCACCTCCTTTCATGTTTACTTATCTTTCGCTCGGAGCGGCCGTGGCGCCGGGACGGTTATGTCCCGATGCGCGCTCCAAGGCAAAATTCCCTGAGTGTCTGGATCCCCGACAGGACCGCCAGGTAACTGGTTTTGGGATTGTCGGGGCAGACCACGTTGTCGGTCCGGGTGGTGATCCGGCCCGATTCCCCTGTCACTTCGATTTCGTGGGAATTGGTTTGATAGTCCGGCGATGTCAGTATCCGGATGGTCAGTTTATTTGCGGCTCTGCTGGCCAAGGCCAGGGTGGCGGCCACGTTGATGTTCTGGGGAAAGGCCTTTACGGCGGCGGCCACTCCCCCTTCAAAAAGCACGGTTTCTCCCCGGATCTGGGCCAGGTCGATGCCGTGTTTTTTGATGTAGGGGTTATTGGCGAATCCGCTGACGGGTTTTCGGGTGGTGAGGGTGATGGATTGGATCGGGACAAGGCCGGCGGCTTTGAGCGCGTCGATGCCGGCGATGGCCCCGGAAGGGATCAGGATCTTGCACCCTTTGCGCGAGGCCAGGGCAAAGAGGTCCTGCGCGTTCAGAAGCTTTCCCACGCTCATCGCCAGGACGTTCTTCCCGGAGGACAGCGCCTGCCGGATCAGGGGCCGGGTCACCGGCGCGCTGACCGCCTCCACCATCAGATCGCAGTTATTCAAAAGTTGAGCGAAAGACCTTTTGACGATGCCCCGGGCCCTGAGGTTGCGCTCCAGCATGCCGGCCCGCGTGAGATCAATATCATAAAGGGCGGTGAGACGGCAGAAGCTTTTCAGCTCCCTGGTCACGCTTTTTGCGATGCGGGAGCCGATTGCCCCGCAACCGACAATGCCAACCGCGACTTTTTGTGACGGCTTCATGAAGACGGGATGTCCTTCAATACAACGAAAGAATTTTAAAGAATTCTGACAATGATATTGTCGATCAACCTCGCCCGGCCGAACCAGACGGCCACGGCGATGAGGATATCACCCTGAAGACTTGAACAGGGTTTTAAATTTTTCGCATCCACACACTCTACGTAATCGATCCGGCCTGATGTTCTGCGGAGCATCTCCCGGACCAGGGCTTTGATGCGGGACGCCCTGCGTTCTCCTGCCCGGATCTGCGCGCGGGCCGCCTTCAGCGCGGCGTACAGTCCCGTGGCTTTCTGCCGCTGGTTTGGGGTCAGGTATCGGTTGCGCGAACTCATCGCCAGCCCGTCAGATTCGCGGACCGTCGGCTCGATCTGGACGCGGACCGGGAAATTCAGGTCGTCCACCATGCGCCGGATGACCGCGCACTGCTGGGCGTCTTTCTGGCCCAGGTACAGAACATCCGGAGTCACGATGTTGAGAAGTTTGGCGACCACCGTTGCCACCCCCCGGAAATGCCCGGGGCGTAACGCGCCGCAAAGCCCTTCAGAAAGACCGTCCACCTGCACCCGCGTGGAGAATCCCGCCGGATACATTCCGACGACCGACGGATAAAATATTATATCAACATTTGTTTTTTTTGCCAATAAAACATCTTTTTTCTGGGTGCGGGGATACCGGCGGAAATCTTCCTGGGGGCTGAATTGGGCGGGGTTGACAAAGATGCTCAAAACCGTCGCGTCGTTGTCCCGGACGCTGCGGCGCAGCAGTGTCGCGTGTCCTTCGTGCAGGGCCCCCATTGTCGGAACAAAGCCGATGCTCCGCCCTTGTTGTTTCAATTTGTTGATGGCTGAACGCAGTATGGGAATGGATGAGGTGATGAGCATGATCTATAATCTCGTCGGAAATATTTATCCATCATAGCCCATCCCGACGGTTTTGGGAAGAAGAAATTTTAATGAGGTCGCGACTTACGGAGCGTCAGCGAACGTAAGTTTGTTGGCCGAACCCATTCGACTTCGCTCAGGGTGGTTTGGCCCAGAGCGGCCAAACCACCGTAGGCCCCGAAGCCTTGATTTGCGCCAGCAAATCATGAGGGGTCATGAGAAAGACTATTTTTTCAGTCTGCTTAGAATTTTTCCCGCCCTCTCCGGCGCGATCTCCCCCAGCGGCTTCATGACAAAGTCCCTCTCCTGCATCCGCGGATGCGGCACGGTTAATTTCTTGGTTTGGATTTTTAAATCGTCGTAAAGCAGGATGTCGATGTCGATCGTCCGGGGGCCGTCCCTGACGGTGCGGACGCGGCCGAGCGATTTCTCGACAGAATGAATGGCTTTGAGGACTTCTTGGGGAGACAGTGTAGTGGAGGTTCTCGCGACAGCGTTGAGGAATTTTCCCTGGAGCGGGCCTCCGACAGGGTCGGTCTCGATGATCGTGGACAGGGCGTCCAGGGCGATCCCCTGGGCTTTCAATTCCTCCACGGCCCGCAGGATGTTGTCCCTCCGGTCGCCGAGATTGGATCCCAAGCCGAGGAAAACAGTAGCCAACGGAGTGTCCTTAGAATTGGGGACGGGGGATGTATCCCGTGCTCAAGCAGCGATCCAGCTTTTCTCTGATTCAGATTCAAGGAAAAGCGGTCTCGAAATCGCGCAGGACACAGCCCCCGTCCTTCTGCTGTGTTATTTCAAAGGATTTTGCCCAGACGGCCGACGGCTTCGGTCAGGCGTTCTTTGGGAACGGTGATGGACATCCGGATAAACCCTTCCCCGTTCGGCCCGAAGCCGACGCCAGGGGTCGCCACGATGTCCGCCTTTTCCAAAAAGGCCTTCGCGGTTTCCATGGAATCGTTGAAGCCTTTGGGGACCCGGGCCCAGACGTAGAACGCGGCCGGGGGCGGCGGGATTTTCCAGCCGATGCTCCTCAGCCCGTTGATAAGGCAGTCCCGGCGCTCTTCGTACATGGTCCGCAGGTCGTTGATCTCCCTTTCGTCCGTGTGCAGGGCCGTGATTGCGGCGACCTGGACGGCCTGAAAAATGCCGGAATCGAAATTGGATTTCACTTTGGCCAGGGCGGCCACCAGTTTGCTGTTGCCGCACGCCCAGCCGATGCGCCAGCCGGTCATGTTATACGTCTTGGAAAAGGAGTGGAACTCAACGGCCACGTCCCTGGCCCCGTCAATCTCCAGGATGCTGACCGGTTTTTTGCCTTCGTAATAGATCTCGGAGTACGCCATGTCCGAGACCAGAATAATGCCCTTCTCTTTGGCCAGGGCAACGAGTTCCTGGTAAAAAGATTTTGGGGCCACGGCGGCCGTGGGATTGTTCGGATAATTGACATACATGACCTTGGCGTCCTTGATCTCGGCGATTTTCTTGAGGTCCGGCAGGAAATCGTTCCCTTCCTTCATGGGAACGCTGACGATTTTTCCTCCGGCAAAGGATATGGACGGCCGGTAGGCCGGATAGGCCGGGTCGGTCAGGATGACCTTGTCTTTGGGATTGACGATCCCCAGGGGCAGGTGGGCCAGCCCTTCCTTGGAACCGATGAGCGGCAAAATTTCAGCGTTGGGGTCCAGGTCTGTTTGGAAACGGTTTTTGAACCAGACGGCGATTTCCTTGCGGAGCTCCGGGAGCCCGGCGTCAAAGGCGTAACGGTGGTTGGCCGGATCGGCAACGGCTTTCTGCATGGCCGCGACGATGTGCGGGAGCGTCGGGGTGTCGGGATCGCCGACGCCCAAGTCAATGATGTCCCGGCCTTCGGCGCGCGCCTTGCGTTTGGCCTGGTCGATTTCGACGAACAGATACGGCGGAAGTTCTTTCAGCCGGTCGGAAAATTCGATATTGAAACCCGTTGCTGTTTCGGTCATGCGGAAAACTCCCTTCCTTTATTATGCTGAGTCATCATAGAAAAGTCCCGACTTCATTTTGATTTTATTCGAGATAAGTCGTGGACTCCATATTTTTGGGGATCATTTTAATCCGAGGACATCCTGCATGCTGAAGAGCCCCTTTTTCTTGCGGGCGAGGAACTTCGCCGCCACCAGGGACCCTTCGGCGAAAATGTCGCGGGTCTTGGCGTGGTGGCGGATGGTGATCGTGTCAACCGCGCTGTCGAACGTGATGTCATGGTCGCCGATGATCTCCCCTTCGCGGATCGCCTGGATGTCGGCTACCTTGATCCCGGCGGCTTCTTCCGCGAGAGTGGCCATGGTCTTGGCGGTCCCGGACGGAGCGTCTTTTTTATGGATGTGGTGCGCTTCCTTGATCGTGATGACGTAGCCCTTGCCGGTGGCCTTGGCGGCTTTCTGGATCAAGCTGAAGACAATATTGACCCCCACCGACATATTTGAGGAAAAGACGATCGGGATTTTTTGCGCGGCCTTTTTGACCTGTGCGATCTGGCCGGGAAGCATGCCGGTTGTCCCGATGACCATCTTGACCCCGTACTTTTGGCAGGCCTTGAGGTGCTCCAGCGTGGCTTCGGGGGTGGTGAATTCGATCAGGACATCGCTTCCCTTTAAAGCGGACGCGTCGAAGTGCACCGGCATCCCCTGCCAGATGTTCTGGACATCCGGCCGGCCTTTGCTTTCCATCATGGCGGATAGTTTAAATGTCTTGTCTTTGAGGGCGAGCGATGTGATCCTCTGTCCCATTCGTCCCTGACAGCCGCTGACGGCTAATTTGATCATGACGGAATTCCTCAATTCTGGGCAGCGGCGGGTTCAGCGTCCGCGGCCGTTTTTTTGCCCTTTTTTCGCAACAGACCGTATTCCATGAGCGCGGCCTTGAGTTTGGCGCGATTCTGCCCGGACATGGGGCACAACGGAAGTCGCAGTCCCTCGGAGCACAGCCCCATGATTCCCATGGCGGTCTTGACCGGGATGGGGTTGGTCTCCAGGAACAGGGCCTTGAACAAGGGCAGCATCCGGTAATGCATTTTCTGGGCTTCCTTGAGATGCCCGCTGCGATAGAGGTGGATGAGCTTGGCGATGTCCTGCGGGATGATATTGGCCGCGACGGAAATGACCCCGGCCCCTCCGATGCTCAGGATCGGCAGGGTCAGGGTGTCATCGCCGGACAGCAGGATAAAATTCGGCGGGCAGAGGTGCTTGATCATCTGCATCTGGTCCAGGGAGCCGGAGGCCTCTTTGACCCCGATGATGTTCGTGCAATCATTGGCCAGGCGCGCGACCGTGGAGGGTTCGATGTTGACCGCGGTGCGCCCGGCGATATTGTACAGGATGACCGGGATCTTGACAGAGTCGGCGATCGCCTTGAAATGCTGGTAAAGGCCTTCCTGGGTCGGTTTGTTATAGTACGGGCTGACGACCAGCGCGGCGTTGGCCCCGGCCCGGGCCGCGTGCTTGGTCAGCATGACGGCCTCGGAAGTAGAGTTGGACCCTGTCCCGGCGATGATGGGCACGCGTCCCTTCGCGGCTTCGATGCAGATGTCGATGACGTGGTTGTGCTCGTCATAGGAGAGCGTGGGCGATTCCCCGGTCGTGCCGCAGGGGACGATCCCGTTGGTCCCGTTTTTGATCTGGAACGCGACCAGCTCCTTCAACCTCTTTTCATCAATCTTGTCGTTTTTGAAAGGTGTTGCGATGGCTACGATGGATCCGCCGATCATGGTGTTCTCTCCTTCTTGCGTAAGGTCTGCCATGTGATTTAGAGGAAATATTCTCCCGCTGCGATGAGTTTTGCGCTGCCCTTGAGCCAGACGTTGGACACCTGCCCGTTGTTCAGGTCGAACGTCACCTGCAGGACTTCCCCGCTGGCGGTCCGCACCCGCATCCTGGCGTTCTTTGCGTTTTGGACGCCGGGGTTCGCTTTTAAATAAGACACGATCCCTGCCGCCACGCTGCCTGTCCCGCAGGCCCTGGTTTCGTCCTCCACTCCCCGTTCATAGGTCCGCACAGCCACGAGGTTTTGGCCGATCTGTTCGACAAAATTCACGTTGGTCCCTCGGGGCTTGAATTGTTCGTGGTAGCGGACACCAGGCGCGATCTCCCGCACGCCGACGGTTTCCAGCCCGTCCACGTAAATGATGGTGTGCGGCACGCCGGTATCGATGTAGTGCACACGGATATCCCGGTCTCCGAGCTTGAGGGCCAGATCCGGGTGGTAATCCCGCGGATCGCTCAACCGCACGTGAGCGGTTTCTCCCTTGGCCTCGGCGAGGATGATTCCCGCCATCGTTTCCATGGAAAACAATTTTTTCCTCGGTTTGCGGTTGCGGACGATATACGCGGCCATGCAGCGCGCGCCGTTTCCGCACATTTCGGCCTCGGAGCCGTCCGCGTTGATGATCCGCATGCGGTAATCGGCTTTGGAAGACGGGCCGAGGATCAAAATTCCGTCCGCGCCCACGCCGTTGGTGCGGTCGCAGACCCGGGGCGCCAGCTTTTTGTAATCCAGTTTCACCCGGCCGTCAACAACGAGGAAATCATTGCCGGCCCCGGCCATCTTTGTGAATTTAAGAGATTTTGCCATATCTTTCTGTCCAACCACCACAACCCCCGGGGTTGTGGTGGTGTGTTATTTTAAAAATGCCGGGATGGTTTCCCCGCGCATCAGGTCTGTGTATGTTTCGCGGCGTTTGGTCACGGCGAAGCGGCTTCCCTTGACGAACACTTCCGGCACGCGGCAGCGGACGTTGTAATTGCTCGACATCACATACCCGTACGCGCCGGCGCTCATGACCGCCAGGAGGTCCCCTTTCTTCACTTTTGGGATGTCCCTTTCCTTGGCGAAAAAGTCCCCGCTCTCGCAGATCGGCCCGACCACGTCCACCTTTTCGGAGACCGCCGTTGTCTGCTTGACCGGGACGACTTCGTGGTAGGCGTTATACAGGGAAGGCCGGATCAGGTCGTTCATCCCTCCGTCCACGATGATAAATTTTTTAAACCCGTTGTCCTTCAGGTAGAGCACGCGCGTGACAAATATCCCGGCGTTGCCCACGATGAAGCGGCCCGGCTCCATGACGATCTTCAATCCCGTCTGTTTCAGGAACGGCAGGATCGCGTCGGCAAACACCTGCGCGGTTTGCGGCTGTTCATCCTTATAGATGATCCCCATCCCGCCGCCGATGTCCAGATATTCGATCCTGATCCCGTCCTTTTTCAATTCCGCCAGGAACCCGATGACCTTTTGGATCGCGCTGATGAACGGCGCGCTGGTCACGATCTGCGATCCGATATGGATGTGCAGGCCGCAGATGTTCACATGCGGGTACTTGTTCCTCTGCTTGAGGATATTCCGCGTGGATTGCAGGTCGATCCCGAATTTGTTTTTGAGCGTTCCTGTGGTGATGTGGCTGTGCGTGGCCGCTTCCACGTCCGGGTTGATGCGAAGCGCCGCCCGGGCTTTTTTGCCCATTTTTCTGGAGATGGCGTTGATGGTCTCCAGCTCGTGGACAGATTCGACATTGAAGAACAAAATATTTTTTTTGAGCGCGAAGGCGATCTCCTCTTCGGTCTTGCCCACCGAGGCGAAGACGATCTTTTTCGGGTCCACCCCGGCCTTGAGCGCCTTCTTGAACTCGCCGATAGACACGATGTCCACCCCAGCGCCCAGGTTGATCAGCGTGCGCAGGACAGCCAGGTTGCCGTTGGATTTCATGGCAAAACAGATCGTCGGGTTGACCTCGGCGAACGCCCGTTGGATCTTGGTGAAGTGGTCGGTCAGGGTGTGATGGCTGTAAAGGTAAAACGGAGTCCCCACCTGCCTGGCGACCCGGCTCACCGGGACGTCTTCACAGTGCAGTTCGCTATTTTTGAATTTGAAATCGTGCATTTAATGAGCCCCAAACTTACGGAGCCGTAGGCGAACGTAAGTTTGCTGGGCGAATTAACCCCGGCCGGTTGCCCTGCCCAAGCGGTTAGGGCAGCCGGGGGCTTGTCCGTTTTACGGATTTTTTCGAATTAACGGAATGCTCCGGATTGATGATTTTTCGAGTGACCTTGCCGTTCAGCAAAGGATGAAAGTTTTTTAAGGTCTCATCCGGCATGCTCCAGATTTCTTCCCCGCTCTTGAGCTTGTATTGAATGAGTTTCCCGATGATCGTGTGCGCTTCCTTGAAGGGCACCTTGTTTTGCACTAAATAATCGGACAAATCCGTTGCGTAAAGCGATTCATCCTGAAGCTGCTTTTCGATGTTTTCTTCTTTGAACGTGACGTTCTTAAACAGTTCGGCCAGGACCTTGAGTTCCTTTTGGATAATTTCAAAGGAATCAAAAAGCGGTTCCTTGTCCAACTGCATGTCCCGGTTATAACTCAGGGGCAAACCTTTCATCATGGTCAGGACGCTGACCAGGTTGCCGTAGAGCCGCCCGGTGTAACCCCGGACCAATTCCAGCACATCCGGGTTTTTCTTTTGCGGCATCAGCGAACTGCCCGTGCAGAAAGCGTCGTCGATATCTATGAAATCGAATTCTTTGGATGACCACAGGATCATGTCTTCAGCCAAGCGGGACAGGTGCATGCCGAGGATGCTCAGGTCGCTTAAACTGGCAACCACAAAATCCCGGTCGCTGACCGAATCCAGGGCGTTCTCTGTGGGCCGGATGCCCTTGGGCAGAAATTCATTGGCGGAAAAGTTATAGAGACTGGCCGGGATCATCGTGCCGGCCAAGGCCCCGGCTCCCAGCGTCAGCGGGATATTCTCAAACGTCTGGCTGATCCGGACTGCGTCCCGGTGCAGCATGGCCACATAAGCCCCCAGATAGTCTGTCAGGGCCACGGGAATGGCATGCTGGAGATGCGTGTAGCCAGGGATACAAACGTTTTTGTTTTTTTTCGCAAGGTCCGTCAAAGTTTTCGCCAATTGGGACGTCAGGGCCCATGTTTTGAACAAATTGCTCAAGGCATACAACTTGACGTCAAACACCACCTGGTCATTGCGCGAACGGCAGGTGTGCAATTTCAGCACGGCCTTCCCCGCCTTCTTTCCCAGGAGGTGTTGAATGCAGGAATGAATGTCTTCAAACGACGGGTCCGCTTTGAACTTGCCGTTCCGGATTTCGTTGAGGATCGAGCGCAACCCGGCAGCGAGTTTTTTATACTCGGCAGACGAGATCAATCGCGCCTTTTTGAGGACGTCAATGTGATACAGCGAGCCGATCACATCCGCCTCGGCCAGCTTCTGGTCGAAATGGATCGAACCGGTGAACTCCTCCACCAGCTTATTCGTGGCCTTGCTGAACCGCCCGCCCCAAAGTTTTACCATTTTGATTTCCCTTTGTATCCGTGTGCGCTTGTGTTCGTGTGTCCTGTGTCCGCGTGTCCTGTGTCCGTGTGTCCTGTGTCCGTGTTAGTACGGCATGCCCCACAGCCGGATGAACCCTTCCGCCAGTTTCTGGTCGAATGTGTCCTTGTCGCCGTATGTGGCCAATTCTTCCTTGTACCGTGAAAACTTGGATTTGCGCCCGACAACCACGCAGTTCCCTTTATGCAGGCGCAGCCGGATCGTGCCGGTCACGTTTTCCTGTGTCTTGTTGACATAGTCGTCCAGCTGATGCTTGAGCGGAGTTTCCCAAAGTCCGTAATACGTCAGTTCCGCGTATTTGTGCGCGATCCCCTGTTTGAAATGCAATGTTTCCCGGTCCAGGACCAGCGATTCCAGGTCCTGGTGCGCGGTGTAAAGGATCGTTCCCGCCGGGTTTTCGTAATTCTCCCGGGATTTGATTCCGACCAGGCGGTTTTCGATCATGTCCACCCGCCCGACCCCGTTCTTGCCGCCGATCTCGTTCAAGGCCTGGATGATCTCGACCGAGCCGTAGGACTTGCCGTCAATCTTGACCGGGATCCCTTTGTTGAATTCAATTTCGACATAGGCCGGCTGGTTCGGCGCTTTCTGGGGGCTCACGGTCATCTTGTAAATTTCTTCAGGCGGCTCCTGCCACGGGTCTTCCAGGACTCCGCATTCGATGCTGCGTCCGTAAAGATTGATGTCGATGCTGTAAGGGCTCTTCTTGGTCACATTGACCGGGATTTTGTGCTTTTGCGCGTATTCTATTTCTTCCTCGCGCGTCTTGAATTCCCAGATGCGGACCGGCGCGATCTGTTCGAGTTTGCGGTCCAGCAATGATATCGTTGTCTCAAACCGGACCTGGTCGTTGCCCTTGCCCGTGCATCCGTGGGCCACGGCCGTGGCTTTTTCCTTGTGCGCCACTTCGACCTGGTGCTTGGCGATCAGCGGCCGGGACAGGGCCGTCGCGAGAAGATATTTGTTCTCGTAAATCGCGCCGGCTTTGAGCGCCGGGAACACGTAATCTTCGACGAATTCTTTTTTCAGGTTCAGGACATAAACCTTGGAAGCGCCGGTCGCGAGGGCGCGTTTCTCGATTGCGGTGAAATCCTCGCCTTGTCCCACATCGGCGATGCAGGCGACCACATCGTAACCTTTGTCCTTGAGCCATTTGATGGCGCAGGAGGTGTCCAGCCCTCCGGAATAAGCCAATACCACTTTCTTCATCGGGTAACTCCTTTATGGGTACACACTCACGCACGAGCACACGTACACATGTTTTTTGTGTCCATGTGTACGTGCGTCCGTGAGCTCGTTATCTTTTTCCTAAGAGCGCCACCAAAACCGCTTTCTGTGCGTGCAGCCGGTTCTCCGCCTGGTCGAAAATGATGGAGTGCGGACCGTCGATCACGTCTTCCGTGACTTCCTGGCCCCGGTGGGCCGGCAGGCAGTGCATAAAAATGTAATTGGGATCGGCCAGCTTCGCGAGTTTGGCGTTGATCTGGTAACCCTTCAAATCTTTCAGCCGCTTTTTCGCTTCCTTTTCCTGCCCCATGCTGACCCAGACGTCCGCGTAAATGACCTGGGCCCCCCGCGCGGCGTCTTCCGGTTTTCGGAGGACTTCGATTTTCGCGCCGGATCCTTTGGCAAAGGCCTGGGCGTTTTTCAGGATCGCGGGGTTGGGCTCATACCCTTTGGGCGCGGCGATCTTCATGTTCATTCCGATCTTCGCGCAACCGATCATCAGCGAGTGGCAGACATTATTGCCGTCTCCGATATAGGCGAGAGTGATTCCCTGAAATGCCTTGAAACGTTCCCGGATGGCCATCAGGTCTGCCAGGGCCTGGCAGGGGTGATAAAGATCGCAAAGCCCGTTGATGACCGGGACGGTGGCGTGTTCGGCCAGGTCCACGACGTCCTTATGGGAGAACGTCCGCGCCACGAGACCGTCCACGTAGCGGGACAAGGTTTTGGCCACGTCCGCGGTCGTCTCCCGGACACCCAGATTGATTTCTTCCGGCCCCAGGTAAATGCAGTTGCCGCCCAGCTGCCGGATCCCGACCTCGAAGGACACGCGGGTGCGGTTCGACGGCTTCTGAAAAATGAGCGCCAGGGTCTTTCCTTTCAGGTCGTCCCGAAGGGCCCGTGTCCGCTTCAGTTCATCGGCCAGGTCGAGCAAGCCGGTGATTTCTTCCGGCCGGTAATCTTTGAGAGCGATCAGATCGCGTTTCATGGTTTGCTTCCTTTGATCGTTGTTTCCAGGGCGGCTTCAATGATCTTGACGGCTTTATCTATCTGCTTTTTCGTGACGTTCAGCGCCGGCATGATCCGCAGGATGTTCCCCTGCGTGCAATTGATGATGAGCCCCTGGTTCAGGCATTCCTCTACAACGGCCTTGCCTTCCATCTTCATCTGTACGCCGAGCATCAATCCTATCCCACGCACGTCGGTGATGCAATCAAATTTTTCCTTAAGCGCAAGGAGTTTTCCTCGCAAATATTCGCCCATCTTTTTTGTGTTTTTGAGCATGCCGTCCGCCTCAATCGCCTTGAAAACACCCAGGGCCGCCTTGCAGATCACGGGCCCTCCCCCGAATGTGGACGCGTGCATCCCCGGCTTGAGCGTGCCGGAAATGGACTCTTTCACGACCAGGACCCCGATCGGCAGTCCGCCGCCGAGCGCCTTGGCCAGCGTCATCAGGTCCGGTTTGATCCCGTAGTGTTGAAACCCGAACATCTCTCCGGTCCGTCCGATCCCGGTCTGGACTTCGTCGAAGATGAGCAGGATGTCCTTTTCATCGCAAATGGCCCGGAGTTCCCGGAGGTAGGCTGGGTCCGCCACATTGATCCCGCCTTCGCCCTGGATCAGCTCCAGCATGACCGCGATCGTTTTCGGCGTCAGCGCGGCCTTGAGCGCGTCCATGTCATTGAACGGGATGGTGACAAACCCCGGCGGCAGCGGCGCGAACCCGTCCTGGTATTTTCTCTGTCCCGTGGCGGCCAGCGCTCCCATGGTTCGGCCGTGGAAGGAATTCTTCATGGTGACGATCTCGAACCGTTCCCCTTTGCCGTAAGCCCGGGCGAATTTGATCGCGGCCTCGGCCGCCTCGGCCCCGCTGTTGCAGAAAAAGACCTTGCCCGGATAGGCGCGGCGGATGATCTCTCTGGCCAGCTTGGCCTGGTGCGGGTGATAAAGGTTGTTCGGGATGTGGATCAGTTTCCCAATTTGGTCCCGCACCGCCGCCATGACTTTGGGATGGCAGTGCCCGACGTTGTTCACGCCCCAGCCCGGGAAAAAGTCCAGGTATTTTTTCCCGGTGATGTCAATGAGCGTGCTCCCCTTCCCTTTCACGAAAATGACAGGGACCCGCGTGTAAGTGGACAGGATGAATTGATCGTAATTGTCTAAAATGCCTTGTTTGTTCATAGGTTTCTGTCGTTAGGCTTTGATGATCTGGGTCCCGATACCACGGTCGGTGAAGATCTCCAGGAGCAGGGCGTGCCGGATCTTGGCGTCGATGATGTGGGTCTTGTGCACCCCGCCCTCCAGGGCTTCAAGGCAGGAATTGACTTTCGGGATCATCCCGCCGGCAATAACGCTTTGCTTGATCCAGTTCTGGACCTCGTCATAGGTCAAGGTCGAGATCAGGGATTCCGGGTCCTCGGGGTTGCGCATGACGCCGGGGACGTTGGTCAGGATCACGAGTTTTTCCGCCTTCATGGAAACCGAGATCGCGCTCGCCACTTCATCCGCATTGACGTTGTGCGGTTGTTTTTCCGAGCTCACGCCCAAAGGGGAAACAACCGTGATGTGCCCTTTGCGCAGGTGCTCTTCGATCGCCTCCCGCTCAACGGAGGTGATCGTGCCGACAAACCCCAGGTCCCGGGAGGCGCTTTTCTTTTCCACGTAAATGATGTTTTCCTGCCCCTTCAGTCCCGTGACATCGCCCTTCAGTTCCTGGAGCTCGGTGACGATCTGCCGGTTGAGCTTCTCCAGTTCCTCAATGACGATCTTGAGCGTGGCTTTGTCCGTGATGCGGATCCCTTCGTGGAATTCCGGTTTGACCCCGGTTTCCTTGAGCCGCGAGCTGATGTGCGGCCCGCCGCCGTGCACCAGGATCGTCCGGACCCCGACATAACTCAAAAAGACGATGTCTTCCAGGACGTTTTTGCGGATGGCCGGGTTGTCCAGGATGCTGCCGCCGTATTTGATGACAAATATCTTTCGGCGGAACGCGTTGATATACGGGATCGCCTCGACCAGGACGCCCGCTTTTTTGATGATGTCTTCCATCCGTCCATGACCTCAGTTGTATTTGCCGTTGATGGTGACGTATTCGTGAGAAAGATCGGATGTGTACACGACCGCGTGCGCCGAACCGCGGCCGACGTCCGTGTGGATCTTGATGATTTTTTTCGCAAATGAGCTGAAGCGGATCTTGAGGTCCTCTTCCTTGATGTTCAGTCCCAGGGATCCCACAGCCGCCGCCACCCGGCCCCAGTTGGGATTGCTGCCGTAGAGCGCGGTCTTGACGAGGGGCGAATTGGCGACCGTCATGGCGATCAGCCGCGCTTCCTTTTCATCCTTGGCGCCGTGGCAGTGGATTTCGACGAACTTGGTCGCGCCTTCCCCATCTTCCACGATTTTTTTGGCCAGGAACAGGCAGACATGGGTCAGGGCCTCGCAGAAAATTTTGAAATCTTTGCCGGACGTTTTGATGATCCGGTTACCGGCCAGGCCGTTGGTCATCAGGGTGACCATGTCGTTGGTGCTCATGCACCCGTCCACCGTGATGCAGTTGAACGTCTTGTCCACCGCGGTTTTGAGGGCCAGCTTGAGCATGGGCGCGCTGACAGCGGCGTCGCTGGTGATGAAGCCCAGCATCGTCGCCATGTTGGGCGCGATCATTCCCGACCCCTTGGCGCAACCGCCGATGCTCACGGCCTTCCCCCCGACCGTGATCTTGACGGCGATTTCCTTATTGATCAGGTCTGTCGTGAGGATAGACTTGGCCATCAGGCCGCCGCCGGAGCGCTTCAGCCCTTTGACCAATTGCGGCGCCGCGGCCGCGATCTTAAGATACGGCAGGGTTTTGCCGATGATGCCGGTGGAGGTGACGAGGACATCATCTGCCGGGATATTCAGAAGCTCCCCAATGACCTGGCACGTCCGTTCCGCGTAAAGTACGCCGAAGTGACCGGTGAAACAGTTGGCGTTCCCGCTGTTGACCACGACTGCCTGCGACCGGTTGTTGCTCAGGTGTTTTTTGGTCACGATGAGCGGCGCGGCTATGACGGAGTTCTTTGTGAAGACCCCTGCGGTCACGGCCGGGACTTCGCTGGCAATCAATCCCAGGTCGAGTTTACCGGACCGTTTGATCCCGCAATAAAGCCCATTGGCTTTGTATCCGATGGGGGCGCTGACTCCGCCCGTAATGATTTTCATGGGGAATTCCTTTATAGTCAGATGTTAAAATTTAATGACTTCTGACCGCTGATTTCTGACCGCTGATTTCTGACCGCTGACTTCTGACGATTCAAATCAAACCTATTTGCTCGTTGATGCCGCACATGATGTTCATGTTCTGGACGGCCTGGCCCGCGGCCCCTTTGTACAGGTTGTCGATCGCCGAGGTGATGACCAGAAGCTTGCCGTCGTCGCTAAGCGCCAGCCCGATGTCACAATAATTGGTGCCCACCACATTCTTCAGTTCAGGCTGCTGGCCCGGGCCGAGCACACGGACGAACGGTTCGGTTTTATAAAATCTTTGATACAGCGCCTGGATTTTCTCTTCGCTGGATTTGCGGTTAAGCGTCACGTAAATCGTTTCCAGGATGCCGTGGTTGACCGGAAGCAGGTGCGGCACGAATGTGACCGAAATCTTGCGGTCTGAAACCCGCGAGAGATACTGGTTGATCTCCGGCGTGTGCTGGTGGTTCATCACTTTGTAGGCCTTGAAATTTTCGTTGACTTCACAGTAGATAAAACCGGCCGAGACTTTTTTCCCGGCGCCGCTCACGCCGGATTTGGCGTCAATGATGATGGCCCCGACCTCTTCCCCTTTGGTCATGGTCATCGGGGCCAGGGCCAGGATCGCGGCTGTGGGATAACAGCCGGGGTTGCTGACCAGGGCGGCTTTCTTGATTTTTTCCCGGAGGATTTCCGGAAGCCCGTAAACGGCCTTGCCGAGATTGGCAGTGTCCTTGTGGCCGGCCCCGTACCATTTCTTGAACTCTTCCGGGGAGGACAGCCGGTAGTCCCCGCTGAAATCGATCACCTGTTTCCCTGCTTTAAGGAGCTGCGGGGTGATGTCCATCGAAACCGTATGCGGCACGGCTAAAAAAATGACGTCGCAGAGATCCGCCGCGGTTTTAGGGTCAAATTTGGTGCAGGTCAGGTCGGTCTCTCCCTTGAGCCGCGGCCAGATGTCCCCCACCGGCCCCTGGGTGTTATTGGCGCTCACATAGGTGACGCGCACATGAGGGTGTTTGAGCAGGATTTTGAGGGCGGTATAACCGGAATAACCGCTGATCCCGACAATGCCGACCCGGACCAGCTTTTCAGTTGCGGATTTTAGCGTCATTTTTAATTCCTTGAGTGATAAAGGTTTATACTAAAATAAAAAACCTATCTCGTCAACTCTTTTATCGAGGGAGAGATAGGTTAGTTTCGTGCAAAATATGTCGAGAAACAGATTAACGCTTAACCCACTGAAACTTCTTTCTCGCTCCCTTCTGGCCCGGTTTTTTCCTTTCCTTCATCCTGGGATCACGGGTCAGGCAGTTGGTTTTACGCAAAGATTTCCTGTTCTCCTCATCAAACAGCGACAAGGCGCGGGAGATGCCCAGACGAAAGGCGCCTGCCTGGCCGCTCAAGCCGCCGCCGGTGATTTTGGCGATGATATCAAATTTGCTGACTGTGTTGGTCATTTTTAGGGGTTCCAGAATGGTGATGCGGTCGGTCTCCCGGATGAAATAATTTTCAAAAACGCGTGAATTAACGGTAATCTTCCCGTTGCCCGGCATGAGGTTGACATGGGCAATCGATGTTTTCCGGCGTCCCGTAGCTTCATATTTAACCATTTCGACCATCAAAAAACTCTCTTTCTGCGAGATGTTTAAACGTCCAAGGGGATCGGTTTCTGGGCCTGGTGGGGGTGCTGGTCGCCCGCGTACACCCGGACCCGCCGGCGGATCTGGTCGCCTAATTTTCCATCGGGGATCATCCGGCTGATGGCCAGTTGCATGGCCTGGGTCGGCGCGATCTGGAGCATGTCCCCCAAAGCGACTTTCTTTAAACCGCTGCGATAACCCGAATAGCGTTTGTAAATTTTATCTGTCATCTTCTTCCCGGTGACGCGGATTTTCTCGGCGTTGATGACGATGACCGTGTCTCCCGTGTCCAGATGCGGGGTGAACATGGCCTTGTGCTTGCCGCGGAGGACATGGGCGACTTTCGCCGCGACACGGCCGAGGATTTTATCCTTGGCGTCCACCACGTAGCATTTCTGCTGGATTTCGTCGAGTTTCGGAACGTAAGTTTTGTTATTTTTCATGGCAAAAGATTGAAATTTGTCGGTTAAGATTCAAAAAGTATATCATTTTCGCCTGATTTGTCAAATAGTTATTTTCTCTATTTCCCCGGCCGCGCTTTTTGTTTTTTGTCCGGATACCGCACGGTGACCAGGCAAAGCCCCCTGGCCGGAGCGGTGTCCCCGGCATACCCGCGGTCCTTCTGCAGGAGGATTTTGCGCATACTCCCGGAGGGAAGCTTGCCGCTGCCGATTTCAATGAGTGTCCCCACGATATTGCGCACCATTTTGTAAAGGAACCCGTCGGATTCAACGTCAATGCTGATCCACGGCCCTTCCTTTTTGACGGATAACCGGCGGATGGTGCGTACCGTATCTTTTTCTCCAGGCTTCATTTTTTCGGCGGTGTCGCTGGCCATAAAGGAACGAAAATCCTTTCGCCCCACCAGGACCTGGCCTTCCCTTCGCATCAGTGTCGCGTCTAAAGGGTAGGGGACATGGAAAGCGAGCTTGCGAAGACACGCGCAACGCACCGGGCGGTTGAGGATCGTGTAGCGGTATGTTTTGGATTTGGCGTTGAATTGCGCGTGGAAACCGTCCGGGACTTCCGCGGCCGCAAGAACCGCGATGTCTGCGGGCAGGTTGGCGTTCAGGGCCCGGACCATTTCTTCCGCCGGCATGCTTGTCTCGGCCTTGAAATTTGCGGCCTGGCCGAGGGCGTGGGTCCCGCTGTCGGTCCGGCCGGATCCGACCAGGACGATGTCCCGTTTGAAAATTTTTCTCAGGGCCTTCTGGATCTCTCCCTGTACGGTCCGGTGCCTGGGCCCCTGGACCTGCCAACCTTCAAATTCTGTTCCGTCATATTCGATGGTCAGCTTGATGTTGCGGGGCATGGGCTCAGAGGATCTCTGCGATTTGCACGGCGTTCAGGGCCGCGCCTTTGCGCAGGTTGTCGGCCACCACCCAGAGGTTCAGGCCGTTGGCGACCGTGTCGTCTTCGCGGATGCGGCCGACATACGTGTCGTCCTTGCCGTCGGCGTCGAGGGGCATCGGGTAGCGGCTGTTCTTCACGTCGTCAACCACCTTCACTCCCGGCGCTTTGGACAGGAGTTCGATGGCCTTCTCGCGGCTGATCTTTTTTTCCGTTTCGATATTGACCGCTTCGCTGTGGCTGTTGAAGACGGGCACGCGCACGCATGTCGCCGTGACCTTGATCAAGGGGTCGTGCATGATCTTCTGTGTCTCGTTGACCATCTTGATTTCTTCTTTGGTGTAGAAGTTTTCCTGGAACACGTCGATCTGCGGGATCAGATTATGGGCGATCGGATGCGCGAACTTTTTGAAGGCCTTGCCCCCTTCGAGCTGGGCCTTGAATTCCTCCACGGCTTCGGCCCCGGCCCCGGAAACGGCCTGGTAGGTCGAAACCACGATGCGTTTGATCTTGCCGTAATCATGCAGGGGCTTTAAGGCCACCAGCATCTGGATCGTCGAGCAGTTCGGGTTGGCGATGATCCCTTTGTGCTTCTTGACGTCCTCGGGATTGACTTCCGGGACAACGAGAGGAACATCCGGGAACATCCGGAAATAGCTGGTGTTGTCGATCACGACCGCGCCGTCCTTGGCCGCGACCGGGGCCCATTCCTTGCTGATGTCCGCTCCGGGGGAGCTCAACACGATATCGATCCCTTTGAAGGAGTCCTTGTTCAGCGCTTCATATGTGATGCCGTCCAACTGTCCTCCCGCTCCGCTGGGGGACAGAAGCTTCAGCCCCTGGACCGGGAATTTGCGTTCCCGGACGATCCGGTACATGCATTGTCCGACGGCCCCTCGGATCCCGAGAATGGCAACATTGTATTTTTTCATGGAGCTTCCCCTCCTCCTTGAGGGCCTACAGCGCCTGGGCCACCAGGTCGCCGACTTCCAATGTGGAATATCCCATTTTGCCGGCGCCCAAAGATTTGATTTTAGTGGCCACAAGTTTGATCACGGCGTCTTCAATGGCTTTCGCGGCCTTGGCTTCGCCGAGAGTTTCCAGCATCATGCCGCCGGCGCAGATCGCGGCCAGCGGATTGATCACGTTTTGTCCCGTGTATTTGGGCGCGCTGCCGCCGATGGGCTCGAACATGGACACGCCCTGCGGGTTGATGTTCCCGCCTGCGGCGATGCCCATCCCGCCCTGGATCATGGCGCCGAGGTCCGTGATGATGTCGCCGAACATGTTGTCGGTCACGATGACGTCAAACCATTCCGGGTTCTTGACGAACCACATGGTCGTGGCGTCGACGTGAGCGTAATCCGTCGTAATGTCGGGATATTCTTTGGCCACTTCTTTGAACGTCCGTTCCCACAGGTCCCACGCGTAGGTCAGGACGTTGGTCTTTCCGCAGAGAGTCAGTTTTTTCCTTTTATTGCGTTTGCGGGTGTATTCGAATGCGTAACGCAGGCAACGTTCCACGCCCTTGCGGGTGTTGTGGGACACCTGGAGGGCGACTTCGTCCTTGGTCCCCTTCTTCTGGAATTCCCCCAGGCCTTTGTAAAGCCCTTCGGAGTTCTCGCGGACCACCACGAAATCAATGTCTTCCGGTTTCTTGTCCTTGAGCGGGCAGAACGCCGCGTTGTAAAGTTTGACCGGCCGCAGGTTGATGTACTGGTCCAGGGAAAACCGCAGTTTGAGGAGGATGCCCGTTTCCAGTATCCCCGGCTTCACGTCCGGATGTCCAATGGCTCCCAGAAAGATCGCGGTGTATTTTTTCAGGTCGTCGATATCCTGGTCTTCCAGAAGTTTGCCGGTCTTCTTGTAGCGCTCGCCCCCGAAATCATAGTGGGTCGGTTCCAGTTTAAACCCGAACTTTTTGCCTGCGGCTTCGAGGACTTTCATCCCCTCTCGGACAACTTCCGGACCGGTGCCGTCCCCGGGGATTACGGCAATTTTATAGGACTTCATAGATTGGGCCTTTCTACTGGACGAAGAGTGACTTCGCTGCAAATGGTGTTGATCGGATTTGAAATTTTATTCCTGGTAACGCTTGATGATGACGCTGGCGTTATGTCCGCCGAATCCGAGAGAGTTTGACATCGCGGACTTGACGTCGATCTTGCGGGCCGTGTTCGGCACGTAGTCGAGGTCGCATGCCGGGTCGGGGGTTTCGTAGTTGATGGTCGGCGGCACGATGTTGTCGCGGATGGCCTGCTGGCAGGCGATAAACTCGATGCCCCCCGCCGCCCCCAGGAGATGGCCGGTCATGGATTTGGTGGAACTCACCGGAATTTTTTTCGCAAATTCCTTGAAAACGGTTTTCATCGCCAGGGTCTCGACTTCGTCATTGAGTTTTGTTGATGTCCCATGGGCATTGATGTAGGAAATGTCTTGCGGCGCCAATCCCGCGTCGTTCAGCGCCAGTTGCATGGCTTTGGCCGCGCCGGCTCCCGTGGATTCCGGTGCCGTCACGTGATAGGCGTCGGAAGTGCGTCCGTATCCGACCATTTCGCCCAGGATTTTTGCCCCGCGCGCCTTGGCGTGTTCCAGGGTTTCCATGAGGACAACCCCTGCCCCTTCGGCCATGATAAAACCGTCGCGGTTGAGCTCAAACGGGCGGCAGGCTTTTTCCGGCGCGTCATTGCGCCGGCTCAAGGCCTTGAGCGCGCAAAACCCGCCGACACCCATGACCGTTGTGGCGCTTTCGGTCCCCCCGGCGAGCATGACGTCCGCGTCGCCGTACTGGATGAAGCGGAAGGCGTCCCCGATGGCGTTGGTCGCCGTGGCGCAGGCCGTGGCGACGCAGGTGCACGGCCCACGGGCCCCGGTGTCAATGGAAACCTGACCGGCGGCCTCGTTGATGATCATTTTGGGGATAAAGAACGGAGATATCCGGCCAGGACCTTTCTCGATATATTTGGTGAATTCCTGCTCGAGCGTTTCCAGGCTGCCGATTCCTGATCCGATGAGGACCCCCATCCTGTCCAAATCCATGTTCTTGGTGTCCAGCTTGGCCATGGCGATGGCTTCGCGGGCGCAGACCACGGCGTATTGGACAAAGATCGCCAGATGCCGGGCTTCTTTTGTGGAAAAATAGTCCGCGGGATTAAAGTCGATGATCGTCCCGGCGATGCGGGAGTCGAACTGGCCGGCGTCGAAATGGGTGATCGGCCGGATGCCGCTGCGGCCTTCGACCAAAGACTTCCAGAATTTTTCCGTGCCAGTCCCGACCGGGGAAACGACGCCCGATCCGGTGATTACGACGCGTCTTTTATGGGGCATGGGATTTTCGGGCTCTTTTGAACGCGGTTATTGATGGAACCGTAAGAAGGCCTATAACAAGTTTGCCCCGACGGGAATCGGGGCAAATTTCTTCGGCTCGGTGATGGGAAACCGCCGCGGGAATTATTTCGTCCCGGTTTTTTCTTCGATATATTTGATAGCGTCCCCGACCGTCGCCATTTTTTCGGCGTCTTCGTCCGGGATCTCCACGCTGAACTCTTCCTCGAGGGCCATGATCAGCTCGACGGTGTCAAGGGAGTCGGCTCCAAGGTCATCGATGAACGATGCCTGGGGGGTCACTTCTTCCGGCTTGACCCCTAATTGCTCTGCGATGATGGATTTGATTTTGTCTGCAACAGCCATTGAGTAGCCTCCTTTTTCGGTTATCTTGTCTCCACCATACCTGAATATCAGCGTGATGGCGGGAGGTTTCTGCTTAGATCAGACAGCCAGTCCCCCGTCCACAACGATCGTTTGTCCCGTGATATAAGCGGCTGCCGGGGATGCCAGGAACAGGCAGGTGTCTGCCACATCCCGGGCCGTTCCGAATCGTCCTAAGGGGATGGCCTTCAGGATGTCCTCGCGGGTCTGGGCGTTGAGCTGGCCGGTCATTTCAGTTTCAATGTATCCGGGCGCGACAGCGTTGGCCGTGATTCCGCGGGACGCGAATTCTTTGGCAACGGATTTGGTGAATCCGATGATTCCGGCCTTGCTGGCCGCGTAATTGGCCTGACCGGCGTTGCCTGTAATCCCAATGATCGAAGCGATGTTGATGATGCGGCCCTTTTTGGCCTTCAGCATCGCCTTAGTCACCGTCTTGGTAAAGTTAAAAACGCCCCGGAGGTTTGTGTTGATGACGGTGTCGAAATCCTCGACGCTCATCCGGAGCAGTAAATTATCTTTTGTAATGCCTGCGTTGTTAACTAATATATCAACCCTCTTATATTTGTCAAGAATTTTATTGACGGTTTTTTGCACATTTTCCGCATCGGCCACGTCGCAGGCCAATGCCTCGGTTTTCCCTCCCTCCCGGGCGATCTCGTCGGCAACGGCCTGGGCGGTTTCCGCGCTGCGGCCGGTCACGGCCACGGTGGCCCCCTCCCTGGCAAAGGCCTTGGCGATTTCCTTGCCGATGCCGCGGGTGGAACCGGTCACGATCACGACCTCATCTTTGAATAACATGGGATACCTTGCGGGGGTTGGGCCTTAAAACCGCTGATATACACCCGTATAATAACAAGAGAAGCTGACTTTGCAAGTTAAAATTCAAAAATCCTGGGATGGACGGCGCCATTCCGGCGTTTGCCGCAGAGGGCGGGCCGGGGGCATGAAAAGACCGTTGCCCCGGGCCGCAGCCGGCCGGGAACAACGGTCTGTGATGGGCGTATGGATTTAAGAATCGATGAACTCGATCTCAACGTTGATGAGACCGCGTTTCAGGGGTGCTATTTGGGAGAACGCCGAACGCGTCAGGTCGATGATCCTTCCCCGGCGTACAAAGCGGTAATGGGGTCCGCGGTCGTTGACGCGCACGACAATGGATTTTCCGTTGTCACGGTTGGTGACCCGGACGCGCTGGTTGAACGGGGCGCCCCAGATCGCGCAGGTCAGGTCGGAATCGTCAAAGATTTCGTTGTTGGCCGTCCGGCGGTTGATGCCGGGGTCCTTTTCTGAATACCAGGATGCCTTGCCGGACATCACCGTCTTCCTCTTCACCTGGACAACGGCGGGCTTGGTGATTTTCGCGTGGGCAACCACTCCGCTCATGAACGTCACAATCGCTACCAGAAGTATCCTAAGGTTTCTCATGTTTTTCAATGCCTCCTTGCGGCTCGTAGATAATGGTAAGAAGGTATCACACCGCCCCTGGATGCGCAAGAGGCAAAGCCCTGCCCTTGTGGACCATAAGACAGTGGAGTCCAAGAGGTTGCAACGGTACGAAAAAAAACAGGGTTTTCAAAGGGGAATTCACCCCGTTGTTTGCGATTTTTCACGGTTGATGCGGGGTGCGGGGAACGTCGTCGAATATCGGGAATAGCGGAATTTTCAGCGCCGGGCGTCAATCCTTCAAGTTGGGGAGGAGTTCCAGGACGGATGCCTTCAGGAATTTGCGGGTATGGAAATCCGGATGGACCACTTTGCCGTTCCAGACGACGATGTCGAGGTCGATCGGGCGAGGGACATATCCTTTTTGCCGTTCGGTCCGGCCAAGAAGTTTTTCAATGCGGCCCAGCGCGATTTTCAGCCGTTGGCGGCCGAGGGAGGTCCGGAGCAGGACCGCGCCGTTGAGAAAGTCGCTTTGTTGCCCGGGGCCGATGGCCGTTGTCCTCACAAATTTTGATTCGGCCAGCAGCGTGTAACGGCGGGCGAGGATGTCCTTGGCCTTGGCAATATTGGTTTTTGGCTGGATATTGGAACCCAGTCCGATCACGGCGGTGTTCATGGCAGGGTCAAGGCTCGCGCTTACGGGACATCTCAACCGAAACGGATTTGGCAAAACGCAGGGCCTGGGGTTTGTCGATCCTGACGGTCGCCGTCTGCACACGCCGGTCCTCCGTGACGATCCCCAGGACGCGGTCCACGAGTTTTTCCAGCAACTCGTATTGCGATGATTCCACTTCAGTGATGACTTTTTTGGTGATGGCCTTGTAATCGACCGTGTCCTTCAGGTCGTCCGACTGCGCGGCGGCCTTGGCGTCATATTCAATGGCGATGTTGATGATCACGTCCTGTTTGTTTTTCCTCTCCCAGTCATTGGTGCCGATGACGGTCCGCAGACTCAAATCCGTGATGTGAATGGTGGCCATGGGGTCCTTCCTTTTGTTATTCGAGATGCTCTCCGCCGTCGCTGAAAATGATCTGGCCGGTGAGGTCGTCATTTTCCAGCAAAAATTGCAGGGACCGGACGATGTTGGCCAGGTCGCCTTTGCGTTTGAGCGGGATGTCCTTTGCCAGCCGGTCCAGATAGTTTTGCCCTTCGCCCTCGGGAGGCAGGATCAGCCCCGGCGCGATGCCGTTGACGCGGATATCCGGGGCCAGCGCGTATGCCGACATCCGGGTCAATTCATTCAACCCTTTTTTCGACAAGAGATACGCCGCGTGGGCTGTCCGGTCCCGGACGATGTGCGCGTCGAGGATATTGATGATATGGCCTTTTTTGCAGGATGACGCGAACAAGGACGTCAGGATGTAGGGCGCGCGCAGGTTGACCGCGAAATGGCGGTCGAAGTTGCCGAGGTCGGGTTTGCGCAGGCTGGATTTTTCAAAAATGGAGGCGTTGTTGATCAGGATGTTCAGGTCCGGGAAGCGGCGGGTCACGGCTTTGAATAAGGCCTGGACTTTCCCTGCGTCGGCCAGGTCAAAGGCAAAGATTTCGCAGTCGCCCCCTTCCTTCTTGATTTCCCGGGCGACAGCACCGGCGTCTTTGTGGGACCGGTTGCAGTGCAAGGCGACACGGTAGCCCCAGCGGGACAGGGCCAGGGCAAGGGTTTTTCCGATGCGGCGGGCCGCGCCGGTGACCAGGGCCGTACCTTTATAAGGGGGATGTGCCGGCATTTGGGAATGGGGTTCTTCGGGTCCGGACGCTCTGTCCGGGCTTTACCGGATGAGACTCAGGAATTCGGAACGGGTCGAACTTTCTTTGCGGAAAAGCCCGAGCATATAGGATGTCTTCATCAGGGAGTTCTGCTTCTCCACCCCTCGCATCATCATGCACAGGTGCCGGGCCTCGATGACCACCCCGACCCCGCGGGCGTTTGTGCATTTCATCAGCGTTTCGGCGATCTGCTTGGTCAGGTTTTCCTGGACCTGGAGCCGGCGGGCGAAGACATCGACAATCCGGGCGATCTTGGACAGCCCGATGATCTTTCCGTTAGGCAGGTAACCGACGTGGCATTTTCCGAAAAACGGCAGGAGATGGTGTTCGCAGAGAGAATACAGCTCAATGTCCTTGACGATGATCATCTCATCGTTGTCGGACTCAAAGATCGCGTTATTGAGGACGCTTTTGATGTCCTCCCGGTACCCTTTGGTCATGAACTGGAACGCCTGGGCGGCCCTTTTCGGCGTCGCGCGGAGTCCTTCCCGGGTGGTGTCCTCGCCGATGGTTTCGAGCAGTTTTTTGAAATATTGGTCCATGAGGGTTCCTTTGAAAGTCGCGTGAATGATAGCACAGTCTTTTCCCGATGTCAAACATCCAGCTCTGCCGTGGAGAAAAGGCGCGAAATCTCCCTCCGGCCCCGGAATAATTATGCTATACTGACTTCCGCAAAACGAAAAGCAACAATCCCATGACGGCAAACTCCCTGAAAAAATTGGTTACCAACCCCTGGCTGATGGTCCCTCTGATCCTGGCGGGGGCGCTGGTGGTCTTTGCTCCCTCTCTTCAAAACGGTTTTGTGAACTGGGATGACCCCGAGGTCCTGCTGGAGAATCCTCTGATCCGCGGGCTTTCTCCTGACCATCTCCGGCTGATGTTTACAACGCATCTGACCGGAAAATACCATCCGTTGGCCCTCTTGTCCTTTGCGCTCGAGTATCAGTTTTCCCCTCTGTCCCCGGCCGTGGCGCACGGGATCAATCTGGCGCTTCATTTGCTCAATACCATCTTGGTGTATTATTTTGTCCGGGGACTTGCGCTCCGCCCGGCGCTGGCCCTTGTGATAACCGTTTTGTTCGCCGTCCATCCGCTGCATGTTGAGCCCGTGGCCTGGGCGGCCTCGCGCAAAGACGCGCTGTTCGCGTTTTTTTATCTGCTGGGCCTGCTGGCCTACCAAAAAGGTTTGGCCCTCCCTTCCCGCCGTCCGGCCTTTCTTATTTTGACATTTGCGGCGTTTGCGTGCTCTTTGCTGTCAAAGGCCACGGCGGTGTCTCTGCCGGTTGTCCTGCTTTTGCTGGACCGGTAC
This sequence comes from Candidatus Omnitrophota bacterium, assembly GCA_030688425.1. Lineage (NCBI taxonomy): Bacteria > Pseudomonadati > Candidatus Omnitrophota > Candidatus Omnitrophota bacterium. The sequence continues at coordinate 158,884 of JAUYIB010000027.1, forward strand.
GAGAACGGCAAGATCAGCCGCGAGGATGTTCTCTGGAAACTCCCCCATTTTGTTATCGTCGTTCTCTATATTATCGGGGTCCGGGCGGCGGCTGGCGGAGCGGACGCTTTCCCGGCCACGGCGCTCAATCCGCCGCTGATGAAAATCCTGTTATCCGGCCAGGCCCTCCTGATTTACTTCGTTAAAATTCTTGTGCCTGTGAATTTATCGGCCTTTTATCCATTGCCGGAATACGCAAATCCGGGGCTCTTCCTGTCACCTCTGGCCGTGTTGGGGACGGGATTTGTGTTGTATCGCCGTTTCCGGACTCACCCTCTTCTTTCTTTCGCGATTCTATTTTTTGTTGTCACGATCGCCCCGACTTTGCATCTGGCCGAAATTAACGACTCCGTTGTTTATGACCGTTTCGCCTATCTGCCGTCCCTCGGGATTTTTTTGGTCATGGCTGTCGCGTTGGAGCGGCTCTGGACCGCCTGGCCGCGCAAACGGGTCCTGTTGGCCTGCGCCGTGGCCGCTTATGTCCTTGTGCTGTCAGCGGCGAGTTTCACCCGCTGCGGCGTGTGGAAAGACAGCGAAACGTTATGGAAAGACGTCCTGGCCATGCATCCGGGGTCGGCTGTGGCGCACCTGAACCTGGGGTCGCATTACGATGCCATCGGCCGTTATCCCGAGGCCGTCTTTCATTTTGACCGGGCGGTCGCCCTCGCGCCGAATTTCGCCATGGCCTATTTCAACAAGGGCAACGTCATGGCCAGGGACGGTCTTTACCAGCCGGCGATCTCGTATTACAACAAGGCCCTGGAGTTCGACAAGAATTATATTGATGCCTATATAAACCGTGGTAATATGTTCCTGCTTTCCGGACAGGCCGGCCTGGCCTTGAAGGATTACGACACTGCCCTGACGTTGAACCCCTATCATGTTCCTGCCCGCCTCAACCGCGGGATGTGTTTTATCGCTCAGAAGGATTACGCCAAGGCCCTGGCCGAATTCGACGCGGTCCTCAAGCTGGATTCCGCCAATGCCCTGGCCCTGGAAAAAAAACGCGCCCTTGAAAAGAAATTAAATCCTCCTTAAGCCTGAACCATGCGACTCCTTGCCGATTATCACATGCACACCCCTCTCTGCGGCCACGCCTCCGGCGAACCTGCGGAGTATGCGGCCCATGCCGTCCGCATCGGCTTGCAGGAGATCGGATTTTCCGACCATTCTCCCCTGCTGACGAACCCGGACCCGTCCATCACCATGAGCCGGGAACAGCTTCCGGAATATCACGCCATGATCGAGGACGTGCAGGCGAAATTCAAGGGCCGCTTGACGGTCAAGATCGCGCTTGAGGCGGATTATCTTCCGGGTTACGAAAAACAGACCAGGGACATCCTGGACAGTTATCCGTATGATTACGCGATCGGCTCCGTGCATTTCATCAAGGAATGGTGCTTTGACAACCCGGCCGATATCCAGAGCTGGAGCGGCAAGGATGTGGACAAGGTGTACCGGACTTATTATGACCTTCTGCGCAAAAGCGCGCAGTCGGGGATGTTCGACATCATGGGGCACGTGGACCTGGTCAAAAAATTCGGCCATCGCCCGGTTGAGGACATGGCGGAAGAAATCAGGAAGACGGCCAAGGTTTTTAAAGAATCGGGTGTGGCGGTTGAGATCAACACCGCCGGGCTGCGCAAGCCGGTGAAGGAGATGTACCCCGCCTTGAATGCCCTGACGATCTATCGCCAGGCCGGGGTCCCCCTCACCTTCGGTTCAGACGCGCACTCGCCCAAGGATGTCGGCGCGGATTTCGGCAAGGCCGTGGAACTGGCGCTGGCCGCGGGTTACAAGGAATACCTCCTGTTCAAAAAACGCAAAATTGAGCGGACCGTAAAACTATGATCAAGATCCTGGGCATCGACCATGTGGCCCTCAACGTCAGGGACCTCGACAAGGCGGTCGAATTTTATACCAAGGTGATCGGGCTCAAGATCACGGAGCGTGAGCCGTCCAAACCCGGGATTGAGTATTTCCTGGATTGCGGCCCCGCGCTCATCGGTATCATCCAGGCCAAGGATTTCGGCAACAGTCATCCGTTTGAGAATGAAGGGCTGGGCGCCAACCATTTTTCGTTCCGCATCCACGCCGATGATTTCGACCCGATGATCCGCCGGCTGGAAGAGAACGGCGTGCGGATTGAATTCGCCAAGAAGCGCGAGAAAAGCTGGTCACTGTATTTTTACGATCTGGACGGCAACAAGCTGGAAATCACTTCCTGGCCCCGCGAGGACGGCCTTTCCCCTGAACGGCTGCGCAAAGAGATTTATGATCCGAAAACCAAAACCTGGAACCCCTATTAAACGGTGAGGATTTGACGATGGCCAAACTCAAGCCCGGCGACAAGGCCCCGGATTTTACACTTCCTGCCAGCGGCGGAAAAATTGTGTCCCTCAAGGATTATCTGGGGACGAAGAAGGTTGTCCTTTATTTTTACCCCAAGGACGATACCCCCGGCTGCACGGTTGAGGCCTGCGGTTTTCGCGACGCGGCCAAGCCCCTGGCCCAGGTGGACGCCGTTGTCCTGGGAGTCAGCGCGGACAATGTCGCTTCGCACGACAGGTTTACCGCCAAGTTCGGCCTCCCTTTTTTGCTGGTCAGCGACGTGGACAAGAAAATGTGCGGGGATTACGGCGTGATTGCGGAGAAGAGCATGTTCGGCAAGAAATACCTGGGGATCATGAGATCGACTTTTATCATTGATAAGCAGGGTAAAGTCGCTAAAATATTTGAAAAGGTCAGCCCGCAAGGGCATGACCAGGAAGTTCTGGAAGCCCTGAGGTCTTTGTAAGCAAATGAGAAAATTTTTATTCGTTTTATTTTTGGTCGGCTTGACAGGATGGCTCAGTTCCTGCGCGACGGGGCCGAAGTCGCCGCGGGGTCCCGCCGGCCCGAGCACCGCCACCACGCCGGGCTCCTCAGGCCCGCGCGGCGACGCGATTCACATGGTCGGCCCCGGAGAAACATTCTGGCGCATCGCCAAAATGTACGACGTCCCCCTGGCCACGATCATGAAGGCCAACGGGATCTCCGATCCCAAGGATCTGAAGATGGGCCAGCGGCTCAAGGTCCCCAACGCCGCCAACATCAAGGCGGTCGTGTCCCTCTTTCCTTCCGACAAGTGGAAATATCTTATCATCCATCATAGCGCGACCGAAGAGGGCAGTTCTCTTCAGTTCCACCATTCCCATCTGGCCAAAGGATGGGACAAAGGCGTGGGGTATCATTTCGTCATCGATAACCGCACCAGCGGCAAACAGGACGGAGAGATCGAGGCCACGCCGCGCTGGATCAAGCAGCTCGATGGCGCGCACTGCAAGGCGTCGGACATGAACAGCAAAGCCGTCGGGATCTGTCTGGTGGGAAATTTCAGCGAAGATAAAGTTTCGAAGAAGCAGATGGATTCCCTGGTTTTCCTGGTGGAGACCCTGCGCAAATATTACGGCATCCCCGTTAAGAACATCATCGCCCACGGCCACGTGTCCGGCAGTTCCACGGACTGCCCCGGCAAGAGATTCCCCTGGGAAGACTTCAAGAGACGAATCAGATAGATCTTCCCCCCGTTCCTACCCCGCCCCATCCGGCAGCGGCACAAAGACCGGCTCTTCTTTCTCCAAAATTCCGATCGCGCACAGGACCTGGTCCTCATACTCGCCGAGCAGTTCAACGATGATCTGCAGTGCGCCGGTGGCCCTGACCTGCTGGACATATCCCTGCCGGAGCGGGAATTTCACGATGAAGTCCGACTTGGGGATCGAAGGGTAGGATATATCGGCCAGGTTGAACCGTACCTGGTCCCGGCTGTACCGCAGGACCCGGGAATCTCCCCAGTTGACGCGGAAACCCGGCGGGAGCCGGTTGATGTTCAGCGGGAGGACATCGTCCTTGGTCACGGCGAAGAGCTGGTATCCCTTGGGGTAACGGGCATTGAGCGCCTGGACCTGATTGTCCGGAACCGACATGGTATAGGTCGTGATGGACTTCTGATGCTTTGCGGTTTTGGCCTGTGAGCTGATGATCAGGATGAGGACCCCCAGGACGCACAGAAGGAATATTTCAAATTTGTATTCGGAGACCGGTTTGAAGGGCGGTTCGCCCGGCGGCATTTTGGGCAGACGGGCTTCTCTTCGTTCTTTGATTTCTTCCAGCTGGCGTTTTCGGCTTTTTCCCCGTTTGCCCATGGTGGTCTTGTGAATTAAAAATGGAAAATTGAGGATTGAAGATAGAAAATTTAGCTGTCGCGGTGAACGATGCCCGGCGCGAAAGCCGGCAGACAGACAGCGATGTATTCCGCTCCGCCCTTGGCAGGCGTGCTGTATTGAACCCATTCCCCGGAAGGGACGATCACGGCCTGCCCGGCCTTGACGTCCATTTTGTTTTTACGCGAGGCGACGCGGAGTTTTCCCTTGAGCACAAGGGTATACTCGTCGAATTCCGGCGTTTGTCCCGGCTCGACCCATCCGGACGGGCTTTTCATATGCGCGATGCTGACCTCGGCGGTCCTGGAATTGACCCGGCCTATGAATTCCTGGATGATTTTGGGTTTGCTCCCGGCGGCCCTAATCTTTGTCGGTTTTCTGATCAATTGCGGCACGATCCCCCTCCTGGTCTGACGATGTGTTCCAGCGTTCCTTGTACATGAAATAAACTTTTCGCAATTGACGTATCCGTGGACTTTGCGTCCCGTCACCCTGACCGGCGATGCCGTTCCATTCGAAATGCCAGTCGTTGGCCGCGAGGTCCTGCGTCAGCGGTTGGCCGCTCTGCCACCAGTTGTCCGTCCATTCGAACGCCAACCCGCCGATGGCGTTGTTGGGCTGCTTGGGCCCGCCGGCGGCGTGTGCCTCGATGTCCAGCCAGCCCTCCTCGTGCATACGGGCCTGGCGGTCTTCCCTCATGGCCAACTTTGTTTTGTTGACTGGGGGGTATCCTGTCCCGTATTCTGTGATCAAGACCGGCTTATCGTACTTCGCGTCCACTTCTTTCCATAGCGTGTTGAAGCCCTGCCAGTTCCGGTAGCTGTTCATGCCGAAGATGTCCACGTCCGGCGAGAATTTTGCGTAAACGTCCGCCATCATGGTCTCACCGTTGACGAGACAGACGGGATGGTTCGGGTCCAGCTCATGGATGCGGCGGGCGACTTCATTGACGAATTTGGCGTAATCCTCGGGATATTTCGCGCTGTTATTCTGTGTGTAATGGGTCAGGTTGTTCTCGTTCCCGATCGCCCAGATCAGGATGTAGGGCTCGTCCTTGAACTCCAGGACCATGTTCTCAACGCTCTTCATCATGTTCGTCCGCTGGACCGGGTCCCGGTAATCGGTCCCGTTTTTCCACTCGGCGCCCGAACCCACGGCGTACGCTCCGATCAGGTCCCCCATCATGACCCAGATGCCGTATTTTTCGTGCATCTCTCTCAGGAGCTTTTTGTTCGGGGCGTGGCCCAACAGGGTTGTCGCCGCCGGATTCAGGGCCAGGAGCTCTGGGTTGTCCGACGGATGGTGATAAATTCTCAGGGTGTTGGCCCCCATGTCCTTCAATAACTGAAAATCGCCGACTTCCGGTTCGTCTTCATCCCGCGCGCTGTTCAAATTCTTATCCACCCAGCTCTGGTAGGCGAGGTCGTTGCGTCCGTCGTTGTCGTCGTCGATCTCCATCCAGTCTCTCAGGGTGTTGTCATGGGCGGATTTTCCCACTTCGTTGGAAGTGTAGCAGATGCCCTTGACCAGAAAGGGCGCGCCGTCGACCAGCAATTGCCATCCTTTGCCGGTTTTTTCAACCTTGACGGTCGCGGCGTGAGCGTTAGCCGTGAAAGATGCCAGAAAACAGAGGATGAGGAATAATCTCATGGCGACCTTCTCCAGTCTTCGATCCTGTTGCTGGCCGGTTGACGGATCCTTTGGATGACGCGCCGCCCTTCCCTCATCTGCCTCTCGGCCGAGCGGGGCAGGTTTTTTGGGGGCTTGGCGCGCTTGAGCATGTAAGGATTTTCGAAAATCTGTCCGCCCCCGGCCAGGGTGACGCTGGGCGAAAACAGGCGGCCCTTGAGGACCAGGAGACCATCCTGAAAAGAAATACTGGCGCCGATTTTCATGTAGGAATCCGGGGACATGATGAGCTAACCCCGCTTTAACGGACACCAAAAATCGGATACAATAGCCGATAGGAGGTGTCTGATGAGCAAACGAGGCCGATATTCAAAAGACTTCAAAACCGAAGCCGTCAGGCTGTTAAACTTGGGGGATAAGCCTGCCA
>JAUYIB010000028.1 GCA_030688425.1 Candidatus Omnitrophota bacterium
TTGCGGTTGTATTCGCCGATATTGGCCGGGGCAACCACTTTCTTTTTTTCTCCGCCATACCAGACCTCCACCAGGGAGAGATCAAAGGGATCATAGCGCACCAGAATATTCTTCCGGATATATTCCGTGCCCACCTCATAGCACAGTCCATTCAGGGAGATGCAGCCGCTTTTGTCTACCCTGGGGGTCTTCTCCCATAAGAAGGCCTCTCTTAGAGCTTCCGGGCCGGGAAATCTCAAGGTTTTAGTATCCTGGGTGAAGGCCTGGGCCGGACTTTTCCCGGATAAAGCGGAGTGCACCCGGTGGTTATAACCTTCCGACAGCCAGGCACGGAACAGCCTGTTAAGCTGTTCCAGAGTGGACGGCTTTTCCAGCCGCGCTTCTTGTAAAAACTCTTCCGCAGTACGGTTAAATCTTTCGATTTTTCCCTTCGATTCGGCGCTGTAGGCTTTGGTGTTCAGATGCCGTATACGCAGCTTGGCGCAAGCCAGCCTCAGCCATTGGGAGACAAATATCTTGCCGTTATCAACATACAGGTTGTCAGGGGCTCCGCATTTTGTCACCGCCTTGCGGAAAGCATCCTCCAGCACGGGCAGCTTTTGATTGTCATAGAACTCGGCATGGACCACCATCCGGGTAGCGTCATCGATGATTGCCATCAGGTAGGTTCTCATCTTGCGCTTTGCCTGCCTGGAGTCAGGCAGGTAAGGCCCATATTTCAGGTCGGCCTGCCACAAAGTGTTCCGTCCCCGCCGGTTAAAGCGCCGGCTGGCTACCTGCTTTTGCTCGGCCTTAATCTCCCGCCCGCTCAAGCCCTGCCGCCGCAGGTGCCGTTCCAGCGTCGAGCGGGCGACAGTATAACCTTCACTGGCCAGGAGTTGCTGGATCCGCTGGGCGCTGCGAGCCGGGAGTTCCTGCCTTAGTTGGGCTGCTATCTGCAATGCTTCAGGGGGAATGGCTTTGCAACTCCCTTTGTCTTTGCGTCCCCCCTGTAACAGAGCATCAAAGCCACCCTGCTTAAAAGCGGCAACATACCTCCGTAAGGTCCGGCTCGATATGCCTTCTTGCTGGCAAATCAACC
>JAUYIB010000029.1 GCA_030688425.1 Candidatus Omnitrophota bacterium
CAGGATGGCTTTAAGGCCGTCCACGAGGCCAGAATGGTTGTCAAGGGTCATAGGGTGGCCGTTGAGAAAAAGCGCAAGGATCTCAAGGCTGACGCCCTTGCTTTTGGAAAGCTGGTTGACGGCGAGGCCAAGAGGATCACGGCCATGCTGGAACCGATCGAAAGCCACCTCCAGGCTGAAGAGGATAAGATCACGAAGGAGCTGGAGCGGATCAAAGCCGAAGAGGAAGAAGCCGAACGCCAGCGTGTCCAGGACCGTGTTGACGAACTTGCAAAATATGGCAAGCAGTATCCGTTTTCAGGTGTTCAGTTCATGGACGATTTTATGTATACCGATATGCTCACCAAGGCCAAATCAGATTGGGAAACTGAACAGGCCAGGATCAAGAAAGAGGAAGAGGATCGGAAGATTGAGATTAATCGACTGGCCGACCAGAAGACCGACCAGGACCGGATTGCAGAGGAACAGAGAATTGCACAGGCGAGGATTGACGTTGAAAAGAAAGCATTAGAGGATGCAAAACGGGCAGAGCAAGACCGACAGACCCGGATTGCATTTGAAATTCAAGCAAAAGAGGACGCCCGGATCAATGCCGAGAAAGCCGCAAAAGAAAGGTCCGAGCGGGAGGCTTGGGAAAAGTTTGAGGCCGAAGAAAAGGCCAAGGCAGCCGCCAAAATAAAGGAAATGTTAAAACCGGACAAGGCAAAGCTGAAAGAATGGACGGATATGTTATGGCATATCGCGGCGCCGGAACTTGCAAATGCTAAGGCAAAGGAGATCGCCGGAGAAATTCTTGATGGATTGAGCCTGATCCTTGATTCGTACAAAGCCAGAATAGACGCACTTTAAGGAGGATTTATGGAAATGTTACCGGAAGTTAGACAAGTGAATTTTGAGGAAATGGCCATGACCGCAGAGACAATCAGGCGGCAGGTGAACCTTATTCAAGAAGTTATGGAGAGGGTCATGCAGAAGGATGTCCATTATGGTGTCATTCCTGGATGTGGGACTAAGCCGACACTTTTGAAACCGGGCGCGGAGAAGTTGTCCACCACGTTCCGGTTTGCGCCCAGTTATAAAATAACAAAAACAGAAGCGCCGGGAGGCCATAGGGAATACGAAATCATTTGTACCCTTACCCATATAACCACCAGCCTGATCGTTGGCCAGGGGGTCGGTTCTTGCTCCACAATGGAAGGAAAATACAGGTTTCGTAATTCGGACCGCGTTTGTCCTGAATGTTCCAAGTCCGGCACGATTATCAAGGGCCGGGAGGAATACGGCGGGGGATGGATCTGCTTTGCTAAAAAAGGAGGATGCGGCGCTAAATGGAAGGACGGCGATAAGGCTATTGAATCACAACAGCCAGGCAAGGAAGAACACGACAACCCTGCGGACTATTATAATACTGTCTTGAAAATGGCAAAAAAAAGGGCGCACGTTGACGCAGTTCTGACTGCCACCGCTGCCAGTGATATTTTCACCCAGGATATTGAGGATATGCCGGAGGTCTTCGGGTCTCACCCGGCGCCTGCCAATACATCGCCACTAAAAACAGAGAAGAAAGTCGATCCCGACATATCAACCAAAAAACAGCAGGGCGTTATTTTTAACCTGGGAAAAGACGCTGGACTGTCCACCGAGCAAACCATTAAACTGGTTATGTTTTTTAAGGAAGGCGAAAAACTGATGGCCAAGGAAGCCGACGAGTTGATTGAGAATTTCCCGCAGGTACTTGCGAACTGGAAAGAGGTATCGACATGAACCTGTCATTAACCAAAACGCAAATTGGTCTGATGCCTGCCGATCCTGAATCAGACGAGTACATCCGCAAGCTCAAGCCCGGCCAGGTGATCCACGGCAAGTTCTCAAAGGTGAGGTCGTACAAATTTCATCGTAAATACTTCGCTTTGCTCAACGTCGGCTTTGAGAACTGGAACCCTGCGCCGATCGAAACGCGGTGGGGGATCCCTGAACGCAACTTTGACCAGTTCAGGGAGCAACTAACCATCCTGGCCGGGTATTACGAGACGGTGTTTAAGCTGGACGGAACGTTTAAATTGCGTGCAAAGTCCATATCGTTTGCCAAGATGGATGAGGCGGAGTTTGAAAAGATCTACCAATCCACTATTACC